>JACWEE010000040.1 GCA_014653665.1 Pelagibacterales bacterium SAG-MED34
GCAAGCAAATCAGGGTCATTTTTATTTGAATGGTGGACTGATTTTTCCCCTAAATCGCAATTTATATTTATTTCCATATTTTTTATTAAATTATAGCACAAGGTTATAAAAAATATAAATAACTATATTTAATTTAACAAATCTTTTTTATTATACATCTAATGAATGAAATAAGTATTATTGAAGCAGTCAAAATTCTGAGATCTAAAAATAAAAATATTGCTTTTATAGATGTTAGAAAAAGACAAAAATATGTTCAAGGTTTTGCATTTGGTTCTATCAATTGTGAAGTTGCAAAACTTAATCATCATCTTATTGATTTAGTTCCCAACACTAAAACTACAATTTTATTAATTGGAGTTGAAAATGAAACTAATAAAAAAAAAATATTTAAAGTATTAAACAAATTTAGTTTTAAAAATTATTTTACTATTAGAGGAGACTATAACGAATGGATTAAAAATAGATTACCATTTTGGAAAGGGGAATATACTTTTTCCAAAGCTTTTGGCGAATGGGTAGAGAAGTCATCGAATATTAAAAATATTTTTCCAGATGAATTAAAAAAAATTCATAAAAAAAATAATTTTTTTCAAATCGATACACGTCCTAAATCTGAATTTGAAAAATTTAGTCTTCCTTTCTCTCATCATTGTTCTGGTGGAGAATTACCAATTTTTTTAAATAATAATTTGAATATAAACAAAACCTATATAGTTCATTGTGCTGGTAGAACACGAAGTATTATAGCTTATCAAACATTAAAAGATTTTAATTTTAAAAATAAGAAATTTGTTCTAAATGGGGGTACTCAAAACTGGGTATTATCAGGATATAAAAGAGTTTATAACAATAAATCTAAGCTAAATAAGACAAAAATTAATTTAGTTAAAGACTTAAATTTATCTAAAGAAATTTCAAAAAAATTCAAAATACCTGCATCGTTCAAAAGTGTTCATGATCCAGACAATTATTTCTTTCAAATAAATTCCGAAATAAAGAATTTTCAAAATATTAAGGGATGGAGGAATTTAAACGCAACTACTTTGATACAAAATACAGATAAATTTATTGCATCCACTTTATCGAAAATATTTGTTTATTCCTTTGTACCTTCTTCTTCATTATTTTCAGTAATTTGGTTAAGACGTATGGGTTATAATGCAATTTGGCAGGTTAAAAAACCTAGATCAGTGAATAGAAAATACCAACCAATAAAAATTGACCCCACATATTTCTTTCCTAAAAGACACCTTGGAAATAAAAATCATTCAAGAGGATATTTGAATTGGGAACACTCGCTAATACCTACCATTAATAGATGGGGATGCCGATACCCTTGGATTTCAGCTAATAATTTTAACTTAAAAAATCCTGAAAATATTATTTATAAAGTTTATCGAAATTTTTAAAACGTAAACGCCTTATAAATCATTGCACTACCACCTATAACTACGCATATTTCAATAATTATTGTGTGCATTTTAACTCCTAGCTTATCTGCAATTTTCTTTGCAGTATAAGATCCAAATATAGCAACTATACCTATCATTGAACCTACGTATAGTGCATCAAAGTTTAGTAATCCTAAATTCCAGTATGAAATAAGACGAATAATGACATTTATAAGTGTTATGAATGAGTCTGTACCTATAATTTGAGGACCAACCAATCCATTTGCAGCTAGTGCTGTTAATAAAACAGAACCAGGCCCAAGTATTACACCGCTTATTGTTCCATAAAATACAGCCATTACTCCCAGACCTACCCAACCGATAGTAAGATTAATTTTTTTAAATACTCTTCTCAGAATTACAATAAATGCCAACCCAAATCCCAAACAGAAATATAATGTTTTTTCAGAAACTGAAGCATAGAAATTTGTACCTACAATTAAGAATGGGGTAGAAATTATCGCAAAATAGATACCTTTTTTCCAAAATATATTTTTCCGATAATAATACATCCTTGAAACATTTGAAAATAAAACAAAAACTGACATTAGAGGCACTAACAATTTTATAGGTATAAAAGGTGACACTAATAAACCAAGGGTCATACCTCCTCCATATCCAGATATTCCTGAAACAACAGATGCAAAAAAAGCAGTTAATATTAATATTGTAAGCTCAATTACTCCAAGACTTGCAAATAACGCACCTATGTCGAAATCAGTTTCCATTAGAGATTAAAAATTTATTTTAGAAAAATCTGGTTTAGTAAATAGGGTTTCAATAAAACTATTTAAATTTTTTTTATTTTCTTCTGAAATTTTAGAATAATTTAAATTAGCATTGTACTTTTT
>JACWEE010000041.1 GCA_014653665.1 Pelagibacterales bacterium SAG-MED34
GGTTACCCACCAGATTGGGGTGAGCATACTCTTAACATATATAAAGGAGAGATGACTGAACTAGTACCGAATGCGTGTTTTCATATGATAGCTGTAATGCAATTTGGTGATTGGGGAGTTGAAGCCTCGGAGGCAATAAGAGTTACCGACAAAGGATCTGAATTATTCTGTAATTTTCCAAAAGAGTTGCACATTAAGAGCTAATTAACTGTTGCAAACAACCGAACTAAGTGTTTTAAAAACTAACCTATGTCAAAAAAAGAAGATTTCGTAAAATTTGATAAAGTAGATAAAAGCTACGATGGAAAAGTATTAGTAGTTAAAGATTTAAATTTAGATATTGAAGAAGGTGAGTTTGTAACTATGCTTGGGCCCTCTGGTTCAGGAAAAACCACATGCTTGATGATGCTTGCAGGTTTTGAAACACCAACTAATGGAGAAATCTATTTAGATAAAAATCCAATTTCGAACATTCCTCCACACAAAAGAGGTATTGGAATGGTTTTTCAAAATTATGCTTTGTTTCCACATATGACAGTTTATGAAAATTTAGCTTTTCCGTTAAGAGTAAGAAAAATTTCAAAAGATGATATCGATAAAAAAGTAGAAAAAGCATTATCTATGGTTTCATTATCGGGATTCGGAAACCGTATGCCAGGACAACTTTCTGGAGGTCAACAACAAAGGGTAGCAGTAGCTAGAGCGTTAGTGTTTGATCCGGCAGTTGTTTTAATGGATGAGCCTCTAGGTGCGTTAGATAAAAATTTAAGAGAAAGTATGCAATATGAAATTAAACATATTCATGAAAGTATTGGTGTTACTGTTGTTTATGTTACACACGATCAAGGTGAAGCATTAACTATGTCAAATAGAATTGCAGTTTTCAATGATGGAAAAGTTCAACAACTTTCAAGTCCAGATAAGCTGTATGAGGAACCGGTTAACTCATTTGTTGCCGAATTTATTGGAGAAAATAATACTTTTGCTGGAGAAATTTCAGATATATCAAATGGGTCTTGTAAGGTTAAACTAGATCAGGGTGAAATTATTGCAAATCCAATATCAGTTAAATCTGTTGGAGAAAAAACTACAGTATCTATTAGGCCTGAAAGAGCTCTAATAAATCCAAAAGATAAAATGGACAATAATCAAAAAGGCAAAATCGAAGAAGTTATTTATCATGGTGATCACACTAGAGTGAGGCTAAACTTGCTCGGAAATTCTGAATTTATTTTAAAAGTGCCAAATAGTTCTCAAAATCTAGATATCAAATTAGGTAACGAGATAAATATCGGATGGAATAGCAATGATGCGAGAGCTTTAGACCCAAAATAAGCCAATTATTATATTATTACCAAAATCCACTGTTGACTCTCTTTTCCTATGTTGCTGTACTCCCTTTTTTATAAAAAAACGTTTAAACGGAGGATAAATGAAAAAATTAAGTAAATTATTACTTGCCGTAACTTTTGCTATCTCAGTATCTTCATCAGCATTTGCAGTAGTTGTTGCATCATGGGGTGGAGCTTACACAGAAAGTCAAAAGCTAGGATATGGTGATCCAACTGCAAAAGCATTGGGTATACCAATCGAATGGGTAGATTATTCTGGTGGATTATCAGAAATCAAAGCCCAAAAAGAAGCAGGAGCGATTACATGGGATATTATAGATGTATTTGCTTATGATACTATTAATGGTTGTGACGAAGGTATATTTGTTGAATTTGATTTTGATAAAGACTTTCCACCAGCTCCAGATGGTACACCTGCAAGTGAAGACTTCTTTACAGATATGCCAAGTAAATGTGCTGTAGGAAATATTTTATATTCTTGGAACTATGCTTACAACAGTGACTTATTAAAAAGCACACCAAGTACTATTAAAGATTTCTTTAACACAAAAAGATTTCCTGGAAAAAGAGCAATTTACAAAAGTGCTCTTACAAACCTAGAAATTGCTTTAGCAGCTGATGGTGTAAAAATGGGTAAAGGTGGAGAATTTATTTACAAAAAATTAGAGGATCCAGCTTACGTAACTAGAGCTATGGACAAAATCAAGAAGCTTTGTGAAGATCCAAATGGTGGATGTGTATTTTGGTCAGCAGGAGCTCAACCACCAGAATTGTTAATGAGTGGTGAAGTTGTAATGGCAACTGGTTGGAATGGTAGATTTTTCAATGCAGCAGTAGGAGAAGGTGCTCCAATAGTTCAAGTTTGGGACGGACAAGGTCTTGACTATGAATATTTTGCATTAGTTAAAGGTGGACCAAACGAAGCAGATGCTAAAAAAGCT
>JACWEE010000042.1 GCA_014653665.1 Pelagibacterales bacterium SAG-MED34
ATTAAGCCCTAACATCATGTGTGGAAATGCTAATGGAAATTCTATTTTAAACAATCTTTGAAACTTTGTAACACCTGACATAGTTGCAGCATCATGTAATCCAGCTGGTACACTTCTAAGCCCCTCTATCGTGTATCTTGTTGCTGGTATGGTGGCATAAACTATTACTGCAATTAAGACTGATGTGTCAGTAATCCCAAAAAGCATCATTACAGGAATTAAATATACAAAAGATGGAAAAGTTTGGAATATATCGCAAACATTTAACATGAAGTTTGTTGAGTGTTTATTTTGAAAACATAAGGTTCCAACGGTAAATCCGATTGCACACGATACTAATACACCAAAGGTTGCCATGTATGTGGTAACTAAAGCTCTATCCCACCAAGGGCTCAAAGCTATGAATAAAGTTAAACTACAAACAACTAAAGCTGATCTAATTCCACCAATTAAATATCCTGCTCCAACAACTAATACTAACGTAGCTATAGCAGGCATTCTCAAATACAAAGCTCTCATTGGTTGTAGCACATCTACAATTAGCCAAGTATTAAATGCTTTTATATATACGAAGAAAGTATCAAATATCCAGTCAACTCCTTTATTCCAAAAGCCCGCTGTTGATATTCCTTTATTATGTGGAACTTCAAATAAATAATTATACCCACCTTTAAAATAAATTGATCCAAAGTAAGCTAATAGAATACCTACTATTACTACAACGCCAAAGAATAAAGAATTTTTATTTCGTTGAAAAAAATTTAAATTACCAAAATAATCAACTTGTTTGTTTGCCCAAGCTAATGACATCTTATCTAATAGAATTGCAATCAAACTAATGCAAAGACCTGCTTCTAATGCTAATCCAATATTCAACTGATTTAAGGCTAATAATAAATTAAATCCTAAACCTTTTGCTCCTATAAATGCAGAGATAACTGCCATAGAAAAACAAACCATTATAACTTGGTTAACTCCTATTAAAATATCTCTTCTTGCTGTTGGAATTAATACTTTAGACATTAGTTGCCAGTTATTACATCCACTCATTCTACCAGCTTCAATTACCTCTGGAGGGACCGCTCTTAAACCTAATAAAGTTAAAAGTATCATTGGTGGCACAGCAACAATCATTGTTATAATTACTGCAGCATGGTCACCGACCCCAAAAAGAACTAGTGCAGGAACTAATACCGCATACTGGGGCATTGTCTGCATAACTAAAAGTATTGGATATAGAGCTTTTTCTACTCTTTTACTTTTAAATGCCGCAACACCTAAACCTAAGCCAAAAATAAATGAAAGAGGCGCTGCAACTAATATAAAAGAAAGTGTCTGCATAGAAGGTTTCCATTGCCCAAATATTGAAATGTAAGTCATTGATAAAAGTGCATATATTGCCAATCCTTTACCTCCTAACTTATAAGCAAGTATTGCTGATCCAGCTGCTACAATAGTCCAAGGCAAGCCTGGTAGTTCTGCCCAAGGATTAGCATCAATCCAATCCCAACTAGTAAAAGCAACAATTGTTTCAAGACCACCTAATAAAATTTCTCTAATTAATTCTATTAGAAAAGTCATGAATGCAGTTAAGTTTCTAGTTATTTGTAAAACTAAAGGTCTAGTTTTGTATTCTTGCGTATCTTCATTCCAAAATTCCATTGGCATCCAATCATTCATTAAGAAAAATAATGAATCATTTATCCAAATCGGTAACCATCCAAGAAGTGGTGGCAACCTCCAAAAAACATCAAAAGCGTAATATCTAACTTCTTTACCTAGAAATACGAAGGCACTCTGATTAGGGTCTTTTACAAATTCAGCCTGTCCTCTTATAAATTTATATGTTTCAGGTACATCGATTGCAAAGCATAGTGCAAAAAACACAATCAATAAAAATAACCATTGAAATAATTTTGG
This sequence comes from Pelagibacterales bacterium SAG-MED34, assembly GCA_014653665.1. Taxonomy (GTDB): domain Bacteria; phylum Pseudomonadota; class Alphaproteobacteria; order Pelagibacterales; family Pelagibacteraceae; genus Pelagibacter. The sequence goes on from JACWEE010000042.1 coordinate 1,921, forward strand.
GTATTTTTTTAGAACTTCCATGATTTAATTATTATTTTTTCTTCCTCCAAAAACTGTGTTAATAATTTTTGCAGGATTAATTGAGCCTACGACATTGTTTTTGCCATCTGTCACAGCTACTGTTTTTTCTTGAGTTAAAATTTTTTCAGCAACGTTTTCAATAATCTCATCTTTTGAAACTTTTAAATCACCTATATCAGAAGAGGTTTTTTCATCCATTACATCTTGAATTAATAAAACTTTCTCTCTTGGTACTTCCTCTGTAAATTTTCTTACATATTCTGTTG
>JACWEE010000043.1 GCA_014653665.1 Pelagibacterales bacterium SAG-MED34
TCTTTTGACATTCTATAATCCATAACTTTTTGAGACTATCTCAATTGGATGCACAGCTTCATCACTTACGATGTTTGTATCATTAGCTAACTGCTTAATGTGTTTACCAGCCAATGGACAGTCAGATGCCATATATTTATTATTTTTTCTTTTAACAGTACTTGCGGTAGTTTTGCCCACCTTGTTTGCTATATCATGAGTTTCTTTCATAATACCAAAAGTTCCTCCATGACCTGCACATCTTTCAACAACATCTAATTTAATATTTGGAATTAATTTAAGCATATCTCTTGCCTTGTTACCCATATTTTGTGCTCTAGCATGACAAGCATTATGGACTGTTACTCCTCCATCAATTTCTTTCAAACCATCAACTAAACCCTCTTTATTTGCAATATCCATAACATACTCATCAATATCGAGAGTGTTTTGAGAAAGTTTTTTAATTATCCCATCATTTGGCATCAATAAAGGCCATTCAAACTTTAACATCAATCCACAACTTGCTGTTAAGGTTACTACTTTATAACCTTTTTCGACATATTTGATTAATTCTCTAGAGACTAACTCTGCTTGCTTTGTAACTTGATCTAAATCTGCTTGTTCCAGATAAGGCATACCACAACAACCTGCATAAGAGTGCTCTACTTCTACATTATTATGATGAAGTACTTTTAAAGCTGCTTCTCCAGTTTTTTTCTTATTAAAATTAACAAAACATGTGGAATAAATTACAACTTTTCTCTCTTTATGTTTTGGTAAAATATTTTTTTTAAATTTTTGAAAATAATTTGCAAATGTTTCTTTATTATATTTTGGTAAAATAACTCTTTTGTCTATTCCAGTAAAAAATTCTAGAACTTTTCTAGCAAATATATTTTTTACGTTGGTGATCCAATTTATAAAAAAGCTAAAAAATATTCCTATTTTAGAATTTCTATCAATTTGGGTTAATTGGTTGGCAATTTTCGAAATATCGCCATTTTTTCTTTGGGCTGTTCTATATCTCAACATTAAATGAGGAAAATCTAAATCAAATTCATGTGGCGGTACATAAGGACACTTAGTCATAAAACACATGTCACACAAAGTGCAAGCATCTACAACAGGTTTAAATTTGTCACTTGAAAGATCTGATACCTCACCTCCTTCAGTTTCGTCGATGTAATCAAATAATTTTGGAAAACTGTCACACAAATTAAAACATCTTCTACACCCATGACAGATATCAAATACTCTTCTCATTTCCTGATCAATTTTCTCAGGATTTATAAAATCTGGATCCCTAAATTTTAATGGGTGTCTTGTAGGTGCTTGTGTGCCGCCTTCTTTACTCATAGATTTTTTATAAATGTGGTTTTGTGGACGAGAGGGGGTCGTCCACAAATTTTATTTAAGCGATGCTTTCTAAAGTCTTTTGAAATTTACCTGCGTGTGATTTTTCAGCTTTTGCTAAAGTCTCAAACCAGTCAGCTATCTCATCAAAACCTTCATCTCTAGCCGTTTTAGCCATTCCAGGGTACATATCTGTATACTCATGCGTTTCACCTTGAATTGCAGATTCTAGATTTGCTTTAGTTTCACCAATTGGCTTACCAGTTGCTGGGTCACCAACTTCTTCTAAATATTCTAAGTGACCATGAGCATGTCCAGTTTCACCTTCTGCAGTTGATCTAAATACCGCCGCTACATCGTTAAAGCCTTCAACATCGGCTTTTTGAGCAAAATAAAGATATCTTCTGTTTGCTTGACTTTCACCAGAAAATGCTTCTTTTAAATTTTCCTCAGTTTTACTACCTTTTAATGACATATTTACTCCTACTATTAATAATGATTCTAAAGAGGCTTATATATAGAGGAATTATAATATGTCAACAGTTTAGAATAAATATAATATATTATTTAAACTATTGATATTATTGAATTATTTTTGAGATTGATTATCACTCACAATTTTAGCGATAACTTCTACCGATCTTATTTTTTTTCCGGGGATAGTTCTTTTTATATTTACCTCATCAACGTCATCTTGATGAATATCAATCAATTTATTTTCTTCCTCGTCAAAGAAATGGTGATGATGAGTTACATTTGTATCGTAATAACTTTGTGAGGCATTTAGTGGAATCTCTTTTAAATAACCCTTCTTCATAAATGCGTGAACAGTATTGTAGACAGTTGCTAAAGAAACCTTAATATT
>JACWEE010000044.1 GCA_014653665.1 Pelagibacterales bacterium SAG-MED34
GAGGTTCAAATTAGACCAAGATCTGGTCTTGCCGCAAAATCAAGTATTAGCGTACTAAATACACCAGGTACAATTGATAGTGATTATAGAGGAGAGCTAAAAATTATTTTATTTAACCATGGTAAAGACGAATTTACTGTCAATGATGAAGATAGAGTTGCTCAAATGGTTTTAATGCCTATTTTAAAAGTAGAAATTGAAGAAACAAATGAATTACCAGAGACAATCAGAGGGTCTGGAGGATTTGGATCTACTGGTAAATAGTAAATGTTTAGTAACAAGGACCTAGAGCGATATTCAAGACAGATTATTTTAAAAAAAGTTGGAGTTTTAGGTCAAAAGAAATTTCAAAATGCAAAAGTTTTGGTTGTTGGGTGTGGTGGCTTAGGGACACCTGTTATTGATTTACTTTGTCGAGCAGGTATTGGTGAAATTGGCATGATGGACCATGATAAAGTGAGTATATCAAATTTACATCGACAAGTTATGTTCACTTCTGATAATGTTGGAAAATATAAAGTTAATATTTTAAAAAAAAAAATTAATAAAATTAATAAAAAGGTAAAAGTAAAAACATATAGAGTTAAAGCAGAAAATAAAAATTTAGCAAAAATTCTTAAACAATATGATGTTATTGTTGACGGTACAGATAATTTTAAAGCAAAATTTCTTTTAAATAAATTTTCGTTAAAATATAAAAAAAAACTTATTATTGGAGCTATAAGTAAATTTGAAGGACATATTTTTACATTTGATTTTAGTTTAAAAAAAAGTCCCTGTTTGAAATGTTTCTACCAAGGAGAGCCAGTAGAAGGAGTTTTGGATTGTGAAACAGATGGTATATTGGGATCAACTGCAGTTATAACAGGCAGCCTACAAGCTAATGAGGTTTTGAAGACAATTTTAAATGTTGGTAAAAATTTAAATTCTCATATTTTCATAATAGATTTATTAAATCTTAAATTTAGGAAAGTATTATTTAGAAAAAAAAAAGGATGTATATGCGAAAATATTTAATGCTTTCATTTCTTTTTCTTTTACCATTTTCATCGATTGCTCAAGAAAATAATTATTTTCTTATGTTAAAAAATAAAAAAGTAAATGTTAGATACGGTCCAAGCTTTGATTATCCAATTAAATATGTATATAGAAAGATTGAGTTACCTCTGAAAGTAATCGATAAAAAAGAAAATTTCAGAAGAGTTATCGACCATAAAAAAAATAGTGGTTGGATTCATATTTCACAATTGAGGAATTCACGCTCAATAATCACCAAATCTGAAAAGATTCTATTTAAAAACCCAACAAAATACTCAAAACCATTAGCTAAATTGGATGAGGGTCGTCTTTTAAAAGTTATTAAATGCGAGGAAAAATGGTGTAATATTAGGACAGGCGATTACTCAGGCTGGATTATGAAAGATGATAATATATGGGGTATCGTTAATTAAAGTCTGCAGAAAGAGCTTTGATATTTTCCTCTGAAAATTTAGTCGTGTGTGAATACTCCTTGTGATCAATGCCAACTTCAATTGAATTACTTTGGTCTTTGAACTTATTTACCTGATCATCTGAAAATTGAAAATGTATAAACTGAACCGAAGATGCTTTTCCATCATCTGAAGTTCTATCAACATCCATTTCTGGAACTGCATAAATTTTTTCATCTCCAACTTTAATAAATATATTATTTTCAACACCACCTAACTTGCCAAGAAACTCAGTTCTAATGATGGGGTTGTCTATCTCAAACATCAGAGTGGCAACTAGCTCTTTGCCATTGGGGATCAGAGGATTATATGCAGCAAGTTCATCTGCAACTTGTTCGTCTCCACCCTTTTCGATGTAAAGCATTTCTTGTACCTGAGCTATCATTGTTTCATAACATTCAAAATAAAATGTTGCATAAGGCCCTAAAAGAATTCTTCTATTTTTTTTAAACTCAACTAATTCCTTTCTCATTTGTCTTCTAACCTTTGTGTATGCATCTAAAGGAAGAAGATCTTCTTTTGTAATAATTTTTTGTTCTTTTGACATTCTATAAT
>JACWEE010000045.1 GCA_014653665.1 Pelagibacterales bacterium SAG-MED34
ATATGTTGTTAATTGTTGGTTTAGGGAATCCGACTCCAAATAGTCAAAATAATAGACATAACATTGGTTTTAAGATTGTGGACGCAATTAACCAAAAATTTGGATTGTCTAAACAAAAACCAAAATTTAAAGGATTGTTAACTACTGGAAATATCGGTGATAAGAAAATATATGCAATCAAACCTCTTACGTTTATGAATAATTCAGGAATTTGTATTAGAGAACTACTTGAATACTTCAAAATTGATGCTGAAGATGTGATTGTATTCCATGATGACTTGGATATTGAATTTGGAAAAATTAAAGCAAAATTTGGAGGATCAAGTGCAGGCCACAACGGCATCGCATCAATTGACAAGTTTATTGGTAAAGAATATTCAAGAGTTCGTATTGGTATAGGTAAGCCAGAAAATAAAATATCTGTTTCTGATTTTGTCCTAAACGACTTTAATGAGGATGAGCAAGTTCATTTAGAATCGATAACAAGTAATATAATTGAGTCTTTGAGTATCTTGATTGATAAAAAATTAGACTTATTTTCTAGTACAGTTAACAACAACTAAATGGGTTTTAAATGTGGAATCGTTGGGTTGCCAAATGTTGGTAAGTCTACTTTATTCAATGCTTTAACAAACTCTAATAAAGCACAGGCAGAAAACTTTCCCTTTTGTACAATAGATCCAAATATTGGTATTGTAGGAGTTCCGGATGAAAGGCTTGATAAACTAGCTGATATTTCAACTTCAAAAAAAAAAATTAATACAACAATTTCATTTGTCGATATTGCTGGTCTTGTTAAAGGGGCCTCTAAAGGCGAAGGATTAGGCAATAAATTCTTATCTCACATTAGAGAAGTTGATGCAGTTATTCATATGATTAGATGCTTTGACTCAGATGATATTCAAAATGTTAACCCTACCGTTGATCCTGTGAGAGATTTAGAAATTATAGAAACTGAAATGAAGTTAGCTGATTTAGAGTCAATTCAAAAGAGACTCGACAAAAAAAATAAAAGAAATGTTGATAATGAAGAACTTAAATTATTAGAGGCGGCTCAGAAGATAATCAACGAGGATAGTGATTTAACATTAATCACAAATGAATTTGATGAAAAACTTATAAAAAATAGTGGACTTCTTAGTACCAAACCAAAACTATATGTGTGCAATGTAGATGAGGAGAGTATTAAGTCAGGTAACAAATATACTGAGGACTTTATTAAAAAATTTGATGAAAAAAATACATTGGTAATTTCTGCAGATATAGAAAATCAAATAAACCAGTTAGAGGATGAAAATGAAAAAAAAAATTATATGAAAATGATCAATATGCCAGAGACAGGACTTAATTTATTAATAAAGAAAGGATATGAACTCTTATCCTTGCAAACTTTTTTTACATCTGGACCAGAGGAGACTAGAGCCTGGACTATTACAAAGGAATCGACAGCGCCAAATGCTGCGGGAGAAATTCATACTGACTTTGAAAAAGGATTTATAAGAGCTGAAACAATTTCTTATGAAGATTTTTTAAATAATGAGGGATGGTTAAAGTCCAAAGAGGCAGGAAAAATGAGATTAGAAGGAAAAGATTATATTGTTAAAGACGGTGATATTTTAAACTTTCGTTTCAATACGTGACCAGATTTTTTTCATACTAAAGTAAACTAAAATTGTTAACACTGATAAATATATAATAACCCTGAAACCTAGTTTATGTCTTGTTTCTAAATGCGGTTCAGCTGTCCACTGTAAAAAAGTTGTCACATCTCTAGCCATCTGATCTACTGTGGCTTTTGTTCCATCTGAATATTCTACAATATCTTCGTCTAAAGGAGATGACATTTTAATTTTGTTGCCATACATATATTTATTATAATAAACACCATCATCTAGCTCCATACCTGCTGGCGGTTCATCGTAGCCCATTAAAACAGAATAAATATAATTTGCTCCACCACTTCTTGCTTTTACAAGAACTGACATGTCTGGAG
>JACWEE010000046.1 GCA_014653665.1 Pelagibacterales bacterium SAG-MED34
TTTCACCTCTTGTTAGTACAATGATTTTACCAAGCGATTTAGAAAAATCTATTACCTCATCAAAAGACTTTGCATCAATTAGGGACATTATTTCTTGTTCATTGGCAAATGTTATATCCAATTTATTTTTAACTAATTCTAAAAAATGTGGTTTATGTCTATCAACACAAAACTGATCTGATAATGACATGGCAACTTTGTTTGCATTCTGAATTGCTTTTTCAAAAGCTTTTTTAGGTTCTCCTTCGTCCCAAAGGTATCCTTCAAGTAGTATTATATCACTTTGTTTAATAGCATCTTTGCTTACATCATTTTCGTTTATTTTTCCTGCTGTACCTAAGAATGTACACATTGTTCTCTCTGAATCAGGAGTAACTAATATTAAACAAGTTCCAGTCGGAAGCTCTTCTCTTTTTTTAGAGTAAAAATATTTAACATTTTCTTGTTTTAAACCTTCTTCATATTTACTACCAAGATCATCATCATTTACTTTACCTATAAAACCAACATCATTTCCAAGCTGAGATAAACCAACAATAGAATTAGCAACCGAGCCTCCTGAAACTGTTTTTTCAATTTTAAGATTAGATAATAATTCTTTAAATTCCTTGTCATCAAAAATTAATTTCATTGTACTTTTTGTTAGATCATTTTTAGTGATAAAATCGTCTTCTACTTTGCATATTACATCTACAATTGCGTTTCCAATTCCTAATATTTTCATAATTTATGCTTTCTTGGTTATAAGTGGTTTTTTTCTCTTAGGATAACAAGTCGAGCAGATTTTACAAGATAAACCATAGCAATCTCTTGCTTTACAGTACTCTCTCCCATAATAAATTATTTGAAGATGTAACTTATTCCAATTTCTCTTAGGAAAAAGTTTTTTAAGATCTTCTTCTGTTTGAACTACATTTTTTCCATTTGTTAAACCCCATCTTTGTGCAAGTCTATGTATATGAGTGTCCACTGGAAAGGCTGGGTATCCAAAACCTTGGGACATAACTACACTCGCTGTTTTGTGCCCTACTCCAGGCAGTGCCTCCAACTGTTCGAAAGTTTTTGGAACTTTACCATTGTATTTTTCAACTAAAGTTTTTGATAAATTATAAACACTTTTTGCTTTAATTCTGAATATACCTATACTTTTAATCAGTGTTTCAATTTTTTTTCTTCCTAATAATACAAAATGTTCAGGTTTATAATATTTATCATAAATATTTTTAGTAACATTATTTACATTCTTATCTGTGCATTGGGCAGAAGGTAAAACTGAAATAAGAAGTGTAAATGTGTTTCTATGCTTTAATGGTACAGTTATTTTTGGATAATATTTGTTCAATAATATTTGAATATTTTTTACTTTTTGAATTTTATTCATAGAAATTAATTTCTATATCTGGTCCACGTTTCCAATTTTTCATATCTAAAGCATTAGGAAATATCTTTTCATCTCCTAATATTTGAGGATTTTTTTCAAAACTCATCTCTATTATTTCAGGATTGCCATCCTTATCCAACTTTGAATAATTGTTGGGATGAATATGAGTAATCTCTAATTTAAATTTTTTTATAAAGTTCGTCAAAATATCCATATTTCTTTGAATATTATGAAACTCTATCACAAGACCTACTATTCTTTCTTGATTTTGGATAATTTCATTTAGGATAAAATATTCACTACCCTCTATATCAATTTTTAAAAAAATTTTATCAGAATTAATTTCAGACATTATTCGATTTAAATCTCCTGTAGAAATTATTTTTTGTATAATTTTTGTTTTTTTTTTAAATTTATAAAAATTATAAAAAGCCATTAAATTTTTTATTATTTTTAAAATATTCAAT
>JACWEE010000047.1 GCA_014653665.1 Pelagibacterales bacterium SAG-MED34
TTTTAATCTATTCTCTGTAAATATAGTACTTAAATGTAATCCAAGATCGTCAGTACTTGGTAAAGATTTATTTATTTCTTGAATATTACCATTCATATAATCAGAAAATTTATAATTTTTACCCGGTAAATATTTATCGCCACTCTTTATAAATAGTATTGGATAATTTATTATAAAATCAGCGTATTTTTCAAAATCAACATTTTCCAAAAAAATTTCTGGAAGACCACCTCTTGATGTTTCTTGCCATACTTTTGATCGATATGATAAATATTTACTATCTTTTTTCTCAACAATTGATGAGTTTGCGAAAAGTGCAATACTTAATGGAACTAAACTATTTGCTAATTTAAACTTTTTTATAAAATCATTTTCAGAAGTGTAGTCTAGATTTAACTGTGTCCCAGATGTTCTATACATCATATCTAAACTGAGCGACCCACCTTTAGGCATATCCTTTGTCATTACTTCATATCTCTTTTTTGGATTATTTGGAATTTCAGACAACTTAGATATTGGATCAAATCCAGCACTTATTATTTTTAAATCTAATTTTTCAACAACTTGTTTAAGTTCAAACAAATAATTATTAGCTTCAGAACAAACTTCATGAATATTAGTTAGTTGAGCACCTGCAAGTTCAATTTGATTTCCTGGTTCTAAAGTTATACTCTTATTATCTTTGTTTAACGCTATTACATTTTCTCCTTCATAAGACGGTTTCCAACCAAATTCATATAAAATTTTGAAAATCTCTTTAATCGTAGAATAATTAATCCTCTTATTATTCTTCTTATAGAAAAGAAATTTTTCATGCTCAACGCCTATTTTGGTATTAATGGATTTTTTAATTCCTGATTTAAAATGATCTATTACGTTACTTTTATACATATTAATGATTTAATTACTCTTACTAAGATATTCAACAACTTCATTTATACTAGTTAATTTGTTAGAACAAGTTTGGTTTTTGCATATAATAACACTAGGTTTTGGATCATTATTTAATTGGTAAACAAATGTTGCAACTCCTAGATATTCTTTTTGTAAATAAAGCTGCATTTCCTTAATAGACTGAGATGCTCCGTGGAAAGTGAATGATAAGCTATTATCGCAAATATCAAGGGTTTTAATGAAACTAAACATCTGTGAATAATAAGAGTTTATAACTTGATGAAATGATTTTTTAAGCACTTCATTTCTTTCAGACCATATTTTGTCATTTGTAATTGAATACAATTTATTTGAAATTAATAAATAAACACTATTACCATTTGGAATATTGCTATCGTTTAAGTCTAGTGGACTTGCAAACAAATCATTATCTTTAATAATATTTTTCTGAAACAACTGAGTTTCTTTATTAAAGAATAATTCCCAAGTATCATTCATTATTTTTATTGATTTTTCCAAAGCTTTTTCATCAGCATTAACTTCATAAAGTGTTACCATCAGTAGAGCATAATAAACATAGTCCTCAAGAAAAGTTTCTATTTCTTTATTTTCGTAACAATGAATAATTTTTTGATTTAATTTTTTATTTAGTATTTCAATTGTTTCTATTGTCTTACTTTTTAAATCTTCATCATCTAAATTTACTGAAGTTTTAAGAAGAACTTGTAGCATATATGCATTTAAATCAGTTTGCGATTTATCGTCAAAAAATGGTTTTATTCTTTTTTTTCTTACATCTAGTAA
>JACWEE010000048.1 GCA_014653665.1 Pelagibacterales bacterium SAG-MED34
TTATTTCATTTACTTCAGATTGGTTATACCCAACCCCTGAAAATAAAGACATTGTAATTGCACTAAATGCTATAGGGGCTGATGTTGGTTTTGTAGAAATTAAAACTGATAAAGGTCATGATTCTTTTTTGTTGGATGTGCCTGATTTTTTAAGCACTATAAAAAACTACTTGAGCACTACTTATTTAAATATAAATGAAAGAAGAATTTAAAGTTATATCGAAATTAATTGATGAAAAATCAAGAGTCCTTGACGTTGGATGTGGTGATGGGATTTTGATGGAATATTTATCGAAAAATAAGGTAGTAGATGTTAGAGGACTTGAAATCTCCAAAGAAAAAGTAAAAAAATGCTTATCTAACGGATTAGCTGTTGTTGAAGGTAATGCAGAGTATGACTTAAAACAATTTCCAGATCTGTCTTTTGATTATGTGATTCTAAGTCAAACGCTACAAGCTTTCATGAGTCCAGAAAATGTAATTAAAGATTTATTAAGAGTAGGAAAAAAAGTTATTGTAACCATACCAAATTTTGGACATTGGAAAATTAGGGTAGATTTACTTTTTAAAGGAGAAATGCCAATTACCAAAAATTTACCTTATGAATGGTACAATACTCCGAATCTGCATATGTGTACAATTCAAGACTTTTATAATTTTTGTAATAATAAGGGAATAAATATTTTTAAAACAATTTCTTTAAATGGACTAAAAACTTCAAAAATTACGCCTTCAAATTTAAAATATAAAAACCTAATATCTGAATTAGGGATTTTTTTACTGGAGAAATAAAATGAAAATAGAAATTATAAAATGTTTAAAAGATAATTTTTCGTATTTATTAATTGATGAATTCAATAGAAATGCAGTTGTGATAGATCCAAGTGAAGCAAAACCAGTTATCAATAAACTTGAAACTCTCAACTTAAAATTAAAATTTATAATGAATACTCACCATCATTATGACCATGTAGGGGGCAATAAAGAGCTTAAAAGATTATATAATGCCAAAGTTATTGGCTTTGATCAGGATAAACACAGAATACCTGAAATAGATATTTTAGTAAAAAATGATGAAATTTGGAAAGATGGTATATTTGAAGCCAAAGTTTTTCATATTCCAGGACATACTTTAGGTCATGTATGCTTTTATTTTTTTAAAGAAAATGCGTTATTTTCAGGAGATACATTATTTTCATTGGGTTGTGGAAGGGTATTTGAAGGCACTAATGAAGAAATGTTTAATTCCTTACAATTAATAAAGAGTTTACCGTTAAATACAGAAATTTACTGTGGACATGAATATACATTAAAAAATTCAGATTTTTGTTTAAAGCATGACTCAAGTAACAAAAGACTAATTTCTAAAATTGAAACAGTAAAAAATCAGTTAGCCAAAGGAAGACCAACTATACCCTCTACTCTTGAAGAAGAACTACAAACCAATATTTTTTTAAGATCAAAAAACGTTGAAAACTTTTCAAAATTGAGAGATTTAAAGGATAATTTCTAGCTTATTCAGCTTGACTAAAATAAGGCCCTGACTATATTGCTGATAATTAAAAACTAGGATTATTAATGTCATACGCAGTAATACAAACAGGTGGAAAACAGTACAAAGTCTCTGCTGGTGAAATACT
>JACWEE010000049.1 GCA_014653665.1 Pelagibacterales bacterium SAG-MED34
CTCCTTTTTCTAATCTTTCACCGCAGCCTATAACCATATTTATTTCGGCTCCTTTAGGAATATTTAATATTTTTTTTACCATCAATGTATCTGACCCCTCCATTGGACAAGTATCATAGCCAATAGCAGACATACTGTTCATAAAGTTTTGAGCAGCAAGGCCAGCTGTTTTATGAACAACAACTCTTAAGTCAGCTTTAGTGGTTTGCCTTACTACAGGGATAAATAATCCAATAAGTTGAAATATTACATATTTAATAATACCAAGTAACCCCAATATGTCAAAATATAAAATCGGTATTAATTTTTCATAATATTTTAAAGCGTGTTTATATCTTTTTTCTGTTATTAAATTCTTTTTGAATTGAGTATTTAGAAATTCTATGTTTTCTTTACTTCTTTTTTTCCATAAATCTCTTCTGGTTACCACCACAACAATTTGTGATGCAGTTTTTGCGGCACTTTGGTTCATACAAGCTTTGGAAAGTTTCTGAAGATTTAAAGGGTCATTTACATGAATAAATTCCCATAGTTGAAGGTTACTGCTATTAGGGGCTAGCGTGGCGTTATAAATACAATTTTTAACTTTATTTGAATCTATTTTGTTTCCATTGAATATTCTAACAGATCTTCTGTTTTGTATTGCCTCTGAAACTGTTTTTTCCATTTATTTCATTTTAGTTTTAATTGTTCTATTAGAATTTAATTTGAAAGATGCTTCTTGAAAATTTGGAGGGCCAAAAAGACCCATTACGTCGTTAGAAAATCCATATTGTTCCTTAGGTAATCCAAAAAAATTAAAATCAAATTTATTATTATAATTCTTATCTACATATACTTTGAAAGCATAAGTACCTTGCTTTAAAGTTATTTTTTTTGTGAAACTATCTTTTATTACACTTTCTTTTATAGGATAAGTTATTCTAACACTCGAATCAGAATTAAAATCCAATGCATTGTTGTAAACTGCAATAAATATATTTCCAGGGTTCTCTATGTTCGTTATAATTATCTCTAACTCAAAGTTTAAATTTTGATCTTTTTTTAACAAGAATTTATTAATTATTGAGAAACTAATTAATAATATTAAATACGTCAATATTCTCATATTTTACTGTATAAGCTTGAGTGCTTTTTTTAATAATTTAATTTTATTTTTTAAATGGAGGATATCTTAGTGGAATATCAATCCATAAAGGTTTTGAAATATATGGCTTAAAATGAGAAAATGTTTTAAATGTCGATTCACCATGGTATTTACCCATACCACTATTTCCAATTCCACCAAATGGTAGACGATCATTTATTATATGAACAACCGTATCATTAATGGCTCCACCACCAAAACTGTATTTTCTTAGAAATTTTTCACCAAAAGATCGGTTTTTAGTAAAAATATATAATGCTAAAGGGTTTTTGTATTTATAAATAATTTGGTCAATTTCATCAAAATTATCGTATCCATATATAGGAAGAATTGGACCGAAAATTTCTTGTTCCATTATATCAGATTTAAAACTACTTATTTCAACAAGTGTTGGTTCAAAATATTTTAATTTTTCATCAACTTTTCCACCATATATTATTTTTTGATCTTTTAATAAAGAACTTAAAAATTTTATATG
>JACWEE010000005.1 GCA_014653665.1 Pelagibacterales bacterium SAG-MED34
AGGCTAAATACAACGATAAAGATGGAATAATGAAATGGCCAATATCAGTTGCTCCTTATCATTGTGCAATAATCCCAATGATTAAAAAAAATGATACATCAAATTTAGAAAAATCGAATAAAATATTTGAATATTTAAAGTCTAAAAATATAGATGCCATCATAGATGATACTGAAGAAAATATTTCTGCAAAAATTAGGAAATTTAATTTAATTGGCATTCCTTATCAATTGATTTTGGGAAATCAAACAGATGGAGATTTATTTGAGTTTAAAGAAATTAATGGAGAAACTCAAAAATTAAACATCAAAGAAGTTGTGTCACAAATTTTAAAAGCTAAATCAAATTGATCTCACAGTTAGAAAGAGAAGTTACATTTAGATTTTTAAGGACCAGAAAAAACGATGGTTTTCTAAACATTATCTCAATTTTTTCTTTTATAGGTATTTCATTAGGGGTTGCAGTTCTAATCATTGTTATGTCAGTAATGAATGGTTTCAGAGCTGAACTAATAACTAAAATTGTAGGTTTTAATGCTCATGCGGTAGTTCATGCAGAAAATAAACCTCTGAAAAATATTCAAGATTTAGATCTGGCAAAAAATATAGTTTCAAATGATGGAGAAGCAGTAATATTGAATAAAAATTTTACGAAGGGTGTCTTTTTAAAAGGATATTTAGAAAGTGATTTTAGAAATCTTCAAATAGTTAAAAATAAAGAATTTTTTGGATCGCAAAACTTAAATGAAAATAATATTTCAATTGGTAAAGAATTGAGCTTTAATTTAAATGTTGAAATAGGTGATACTATTACAGCAATGTCTCCTGCAGGAATACAAACTTTAGTAGGTACACTTCCCAAGCAAAAAAACTTTAAAATAGTATCAATTTTTGACAGTGGTTTGTCAGACTATAATGAAAATATTGCATATATAAATTTAGAGACACTTGAGAGTTTTTTTAATAAGAATAAAGAAGATAGGTTCTTAGAATTTTACTTTAAAGATCCAAAAAATATAGAAATTCATAAAAAAAAATTTAAAAACACACTTTCCAAACTCACTAGTTTATACTTGGTCAGATATGAATAAATCATTATTTTCAGCTTTAAAGGTTGAAAGGAACGTAATGTTTATAATTCTTTCTTTGATAATTATTGTTGCAGCTTTTAATATAATATCTGGACTTACGATTTTGGTTAAAAACAAAACAAGAGATATAGGCATTCTAAAATCAATTGGGGTATCTAATAAATCGATAAAAAAAATCTTCTTTTTGGTTGGTTTTTTCATAGGAACATTGGCTACATTATTTGGAGTAGTTGTTGGCACCCTTTTTTCTATTTATGTAGAAAGTATTAGACAATTTATTTCAAATATATTTGGTATTTCTCTTTTTCCAGAAGATATTTATATTTTAGATACCTTGCCTGCTGAAATAAATATAAATTCAATAATAATAATCTCTCTTTGTTCAATATTTGCTACAATTTTAGTATCGATATATCCAGCTTCAAAAGCATCTTCTTTAAATACAGTTAAAACTCTTAAGTATGAATAATTTTATTAAAATAAAAAATCTAACAAAAAAATATGAGAAAAATAAATCTATAAAAGTTTTAGATGATATTTCATTTAATTTTGAACCTGGAAAAACTTACTCTATTATGGGACCATCTGGGTCAGGAAAATCAACCTTACTTAATTTGTTATCATTAATTGATGATCCTACTACAGGTTCAATCGAAATAAGTAGCAACAAAATAAAATCAAATAATAAAGTTGAAAATGATTTAATTAGAGCTAAGAAAATAGGTATTATATATCAAGACAAAAACTTATTATCTGATTTTACAGCTTTAGAAAATGTTTACTTGCCTAACTTACTAGTTTCGAAAGAAAAACAAAAGTCTGTAGATCTTGCAAAAAAATTAATAAAAAATGTAGGTATGTCATCTAGAATAAACCATTTTCCAAATGAATTATCTGGCGGTGAAAATCAGCGTATTGCTATAGCTAGGGCATTAATTAACGATCCTGACATTATATTAGCTGACGAACCAACTGGTAGTCTAGATTCTGATAATGCAAAACTTATCTTTAAAATCCTATTTAATTTAAAAAAAAAAAATAGAATCATAATTTTTGCAACTCACAATAGATATTTTGCAAATATGGCAGATTGTAAAATTATGATGAATGATGGTAATATACAAATCATCAATGCTACAATCTAAAAAAAAATCTTTCAATCAAATTAAAATCCACTCACAGTATTCAATTTGCGAGGGTGCATTAAAAATTGAAAATCTTAAAGAGTATTGTAAAAAAAATAAGATACAGTCTGTAGGTTTAAGTGATACTTATAATTTATCAGGAGCATTAGAATTTTCGGAAAATATTTCATCTGTAGGAACCCAACCAATTATAGGATCACAAGTTCAATTTAGATTTAAAAATACTTATGGACTAATTCCACTAATTGCAAAAAATTATAATGGTTATAAAAATATAATTGAACTTTCTTCAAAAGCTTATTTAGAAAATGTCGATAATGACCAACCACATTGTTCAATTGAAGATTTAATAAAATATAGTGATGGGATTATCGTTCTTTCAGGAGCAATTAACAATTTAATTGGTAATATGTTTAATAAAGGATTATTTGAAGAACTAGATGAATTAATAATAATTTTAAATAACAATTTTAAAGAAAATTTCTATTTAGAAATTCAAAGACATGGTGATAAAAATGAAAAAGAATTTGAAATTTTTAACCTAAAAGTTTCAAAAAAATATCAAATACCAATCATAGCTACTAACGAGGTTTATTATTTGGATAAGGAAATGCATGAAGCTCACGATGCTTTAATGTGCATTGGTCAAAAAACTTACATAAACGATCAAAAAAGATTAAAACTGACTAATAATCACTATTTAAAATCATCGGCCGAAATGGACGAGATTTTTAAAGATTTACCTGAGGCATTAGAAAATAATTATAATTTGCCTTTTAGATGTAATTTCAGACCTATTTCATCTAAACCCATACTGCCCAATATTATTACAGATACAGTCAATATCGACGATAAGTTAAAAAATGACTCTTTAAAAGGTTTAGAAGAAAAATTCAAAATCGATCCTGAGCTAATAAGTAAAATATCAAATAATATAAAAACTAAAGATACTTATAAAGATAGGTTAAATCATGAAATAAAAATTATAACTGAAATGAATTATTCAGGATATTTTTTAATCGTCTCGGATTATATAAAGTGGGCAAAAAATAATAGTATACCAGTTGGTCCTGGGAGAGGTTCTGGAGCAGGCTCCTTAGTTGCTTGGTGTTTATCTATAACAGATGTTGATCCAATAAAATTCAATTTAATTTTTGAGAGATTTTTAAACCCTGATAGAATTTCTATGCCAGATTTTGACATAGATTTCTGTGAGGAAAAAAGAGACCAAGTTTTCAAATATTTAACAACTAAATATAAAGATAGTGTTGCTCACATTATAACATTTGGAAAGCTTAAAGCCAGAATGGTAATAAGAGATGTTGGTCGTGTGTTAGGACTGCCATATGGTTTCATAGACAGCATCTGTAAAATGATACCATTTGATCCATCTAGACCATTAACCTTGCAAGAAAGTATCAATATAGAACCGAGATTACAAAAGTTAATAAATGAAGATAAGAGAGTCAGTCGTCTAATAGAACTATCATTAAAACTTGAAGGTTTAAATAGAAACGTTGCAACACATGCTGCTGGTGTAGTGATAGCAGATAAAAAATTAACGGAAACTGTACCATTATATAAAGACTCCTCAGCAGACTTGTTGCTTCCTTCTACACAATTCGATATGTATTCGGCTGAAAATGCAGGATTAGTAAAATTTGACTTTCTAGGTTTAAAGACACTTACGGTAATAAACAAAACTCAAAAACTTGTATCACTAAAAGATCAAAATTTTAAAATTGAAACTATTAATTATAATGATCAAAAAGTTTTTGAACTTTTATCAAGTGGCAAAACTGTTGGATTGTTTCAATTAGAAAGTTCTGGAATGAAAGATGCTTTAATTAACATGAAACCTAATCATTTAGAAGACATTATTGCTTTAGTTGCTTTATATAGACCAGGTCCGATGAGTAACATCCCAGTTTACAATGATTGTAAACATGGCAAGAGAGAACCTGACTATTTACACCCTATGCTAGAGGAAATTTTAAAACCAACTTACGGTGTAATTATTTATCAAGAGCAAGTGATGCAAATTGCTCAAGTATTATCTGGATTTACCGCAGGCGAAGCAGACATATTAAGAAGGGCAATGGGTAAAAAAAAAAGAGCGGAACTTGAAAAACAGAAAGAAAGATTTGTTGAGGGAGCCCACAATAATGGAATAAGCAAAGATATTGCAGCTGGTATTTTTTTAAAAATTGAACCGTTTGCTGAATATGGATTTAATAAAAGCCATGCAGCGGCATATGCAATAATAGCATATCAAACTGCATTTTTAAAAACATACTATCCACACGAGTTTTTTGCTGCATCTATGTCGATGGAGCTCTCAAACCAAAAAAAATTAAGTGAATTTTATGAAGAACTAAAAAGATTGAGTATAAATATAATTCGTCCAGATATTAATAAATGCTATGCCGACTTCTCATCCGATGGTAAAAATTTTCTTTACGCATTAGGAGCAATTAAAAGCGTTGGATTTGAAGCAATTTCAAAAATTGTAGAAGAGAGAACTAAAAATGGGAATTACAAAGATCTAACAGATTTTATAAATCGTGTTAATCCAAAAGACATAAATAAACTACAATTAGAGGGTCTTGTAAAAGCTGGGGCTTTTGATAGCCTTAATAAAAATAGACAATCTTTATATAATTCAATCCCTAATATCATTTTAAAATCAAAAAATATCTTTGAAAATAACTCAGTAAACCAAATTGATTTATTTCAAGAAGATAATGATGAGACTTATTTAGATATCATAGAAGATTGGAATTTAGATGTTAAATTATCCAAAGAATTTGAAACCTTAGGTTTCTTTATTTCTGACCATCCTCTAAATCAGTATAAATCACTGCTTAATCAATATAATATTATCAATTATGAGGAGTTTAATTCAAATGAAGACATTTTAAGTTCAAATATCTCATCCACAATACTAAAGGTTCAAGAAAAGAAAACACAAAAAGGAACTTCCTATGCAATAATTAAATTTTCTGATTTATCTGGTGTCTTTGAATTGTTTGTATTTTCAGATGTTTTTGAAAATAATAGAGAAATACTCATTGAAGGTAATTCTGTTATGATTACTCTAGCTAAAAATTATGTAGATGAAAATAAAACACAAAAGAAAATTAATATAAGAAAAATTATTTCCATGAAAGATGTAATTGACAAACCAATAGAGGAACTAAAAATAAAAGTTAAAAATTTAGATGATATTTCAAAAATTAAAAATTTAGGTTTAGAATTGGGTAAAACTAAAGTGATAATAGATGTTGAAGTAGACAATAAAAGGATATCTTTTCGACTTAACAAAAAAAGAAAAATAGATCATAAAATGCTCAATTTGATGAGAAATGAGGAAAATATTGATGTTCTCTAAAAAAAACTTGTTTTTTTCTCTTATTTTTGTAAATAGTTTAATAAATTAACACGCACACAATTTCTGGTTTTATACCTCCGGTCCTTTTTAGGCAGTAATTGTGGTGGCACAACCGGGAAAAAATATGAAAATACCAAATCTTACAATAGAACAATTATTAGAAGCTGGCGTTCATCTTGGACACAAAACTTTAAGATGGAATCCAAAAATGAAGAAGTTTATTTTTGGAAAAAGAGACTCTATTCACATAATTGATCTAACACAAACACTTGAACTAACTAAAGTAGCTTTAGAAAAAGTTTATTCAACAATCTCATTAGGTGGGAAAATATTATTTATATCAACTAAAAAACAAGCATCAGAAGCAATAGCAGAACTTGCGAATGAAACGGATCAATATTTTGTTAATTATAGATGGCTAGGAGGTATGCTAACAAATTGGGGAACAATATCTAACTCAATTAAAAAGCTTATTAAAATAGAATCTGATTTAAAATCTGAGAATAGAGGTTTTACTAAAAAGGAATTATTAAAAATGAGTGGCCAGAGAGATAAATTACAAAGATCACTTGGCGGAATTTCAGCTATGAAAAAGATACCCGATCTAGTATTCATAATAGATACAAATTATGAATCTCTTGCAATTAAAGAATCTGTCAAACTAGGTATTCCTATAGTTGCAATTCTAGATACAAATTCAAATCCAGACGGTATTGACTTTCCTATTCCTGGAAATGATGATGCTAGAAGATCTATTGATTTATATTGTTCACTTTTAAAAGAAACAATTCTAAATGCTAAAAAAGAAGCACCACAAGAGACGGCTATTGAAAAAGAAACTGAGGCTTTAAAAATTGAAACCCAAAGTCTAGATAAATCTAAAGAAAAAAAATTAGTAAAAAAACTTAACTAAAAAAATTAATTTTATTACAGGAAATGAAATGAGTGAT
Organism: Pelagibacterales bacterium SAG-MED34; assembly: GCA_014653665.1. Classification (GTDB taxonomy): domain Bacteria; phylum Pseudomonadota; class Alphaproteobacteria; order Pelagibacterales; family Pelagibacteraceae; genus Pelagibacter. Next base: position 6,577 of record JACWEE010000005.1, read on the forward strand.
ATAGAAAAAGTAAAACAATTAAGAAAATCTACAGGTGCAGGTTTTAAAGATTGCAATTCTGCATTAAAAGAATCAAATGGTGATTTAGATAAAGCAGCTGAAATCTTGAGAGTAAAAGGTATAGCCAAGGCTTCAAAAAAAATGTCCAGAAATGCAACCGAGGGAGTTGTGGTTACTTCTGGAGATGAAAAAAAAATGTCTTTAATAGAAGTAAATTGTGAAACCGATTTCGTCGCAAAAAACGAGGATTTTATTGAATTTGTTCAAGAATTAAGTGAATTAAATAATCATCACTCTTCAAATATAGAAGATTTAAAAAAATCTATAATGAAAAATAATAAAAACGTTGAGGAAAATTTAGTAGCTTTAATAGCAAAAATTGGAGAAAAAATAACAATTGGGCGGGTAAAAACTTTAGCTGATGAAAATTCAAGAAATTTTGCTTATCAACACTCAGTAATTAAAGACAATGTGTCAAAATTAATTGTAATAGTATCTTTGAGTACCAAAGATAAATCTGATAAAATTGATCTATTTGGTAAACAATTATCAATGCATATTGCTGCATCAAATCCGATAGCATTAAATGCAGATCTGATTGATCAAGAAATAATAAATAAAGAGGTCAATTTAATCGAAGAAGAATTAAAAAGTTCTGGCAAACCAGAAGATATAGCAAAGAAAATTAGTATAGGTAAAATTAATAAATTTAAAGATGAAAATAGTTTAATGTCTCAGGATTGGGTTATGGACCCAAAAATGAAGGTTAAAGATGTTTTAAAAAACTTAGATATTTCTAATTTGCAAATTAATAATTTTATTAGACTAAAAATAGGTGAGTAATGTTTGAGGACTCAAAATACAATAATAAAATGTCTAAAACATATGAAGTGTTTCAAGTAGAACTGAGCTCATTAAGAACAGGAAGAGCTAATGCAGCCATGTTAGATATTGTAAAAGTTGATGTTTATGGTCAAAAAATGCCGATTAATCAATTAGGTAGTATTACAACCCCAGAACCTAGAAGCATAAACATACAGGTTTGGGATACAAATAATGTAGCGCTTATAGACTCTGCAATAAAAAAATCGGAGTTGGGATTGAATCCACAGATTGATGGACAATTAATTAGACTCCCTGTTCCTGATCTGAGTGAAGAAAGAAGATCAGAAATAAAGAAAATAATTAAATCAATGGGTGAAAAGTGCAAAGTATCTATAAGAAATATAAGAAGAGAAGCAAATGATGAGTTAAAAAAACTTCTAAAAGATAAAGAAATTTCAGAAGATGAAGTAAAAAAAAAGGAAAAAATTATTCAAGATTACACAGACAATCAAATAAAAGTTATTGATGATAGAGTTGCCGCAAAAGAAAATGAAATAATGACAATATGATTTTGCCCAAACATGTAGCCATAATAATGGATGGCAATGGAAGATGGGGAATTCAAAAAAAAAAAACAAGAAATTACGGTCATTCTAAAGGTATAGAGGTTGTAGAAAATATCATCGAAGAAGCAGTATCAAAAAAAATTAAACATCTAACGTTATTTACTTTTTCAACTGAAAATTGGAAAAGACCAAAAAGTGAAATTAAGTTTTTAATCAGTATTTTGGAAAACTATATTCAAAAAGAATTAAACAACTTAATTAAAAAAAAAATAAAATTAAAAATAATAGGCAATTTAGATAAGTTTCCACAATCACTTAAATTAAAACTTAGAAAAGCTGAGAATTTAACAAGATTAAATAAAAGAATTCAAATTATAATAGCCTTAAACTATGGTTCTAAAGAAGAAATTATTAATACTGTTAAAAAATTAAATAAATCATCGATCAGAATTAACGAAAAAAATATTTCAGAAAACTTATATACCAAGAATATACCAGACCCTGAAATTTTAATAAGAACTGGAAATAGAAATAGACTAAGTAATTTTTTGTTATGGCAGCTATCTTATGCAGAGATTTATTTTGTAAGTAAACTTTGGCCTGATTTTACAAGAAAAGACTTCAGCAAAATAATTACAAATTTTTCAAAAGTTAAAAGAAATTTTGGTGGTATTAAATGATAGAGCTTCAGAAAAGACTATTAACATCAATCTTATTATTAATGATCATATATTTCTCTTTAAATAATTCTATAGTTTTATTTTTGGTATTTGTAGCATTAAACTACTTGTCGTTATGTGAGTTCAATAATTTATTAAAAAATATATTTAAAAAAAATCAATTTTATTTTTTTTCTTTTTTAGCTTGTGTGATTTATCTTTCAATATTTTCATTAATTATATGGAACTTTTTAATTCCTTTAAGCAACAAAAGTATAATTTCGTTAATCTTTATTATATCGATATGTATATTTACTGATATTGGTGGATTTGTATTTGGTAAACTTTTGGGTGGCAAAAAATTAACACAAATAAGTCCAAACAAAACTTACTCTGGCGTCATCGGATCCTTTTTCTTCTCAATAATATCTGGTCATTACTTTTATATTTTTTTTAAAATGTATTTGATCTTTGAAATTAATTATTTAATTTTCATAATAATAATTTCATTGATTTCACAGTTTGGTGATTTAATGATTTCATTTCTAAAAAGAAAAGCAAAAATAAAAGATACTGGAACAATATTGCCTGGACATGGAGGAATATTAGACAGAATAGATGGTGTTTTAATTGCATTACCATTTGGAATAGTATTGATTTCTATTTAAAATGAAAAAAGATATTTTCTTATTAGGTTCAACAGGATCAATTGGAGAGACAACATTAAAAGTAATAAAAAAAGATAAATTAAATTTTAATGTAAAATTATTATCAACAAATAAAAATGTTAAAAAAATTTATAAACAAGCAGTTCAATTCAATGTCAAAAAAGTTGTTATTTTTGATAAAAAAAGTTACCAAAATAATCTAAAAAAATTTAAAGACAAAAAAATTAGAGTCTTCCTTACAATAAAAGAAGCTTTGAGGAAAAATAAAAGAAAATCTTTTTTATCTATAAATGGAATTTCTGGTATCGAGGGACTTGAACCAACATTAGAAATTATAAAATATTCAAATAATTTGGCTATGGCTAATAAAGAGTCTATAATTTGTGGATGGCAATTTATAACAAAGGAATTAACAAAATGTAAAACAGGGTTTATACCTTTGGACTCTGAGCACTTTTCTATTTGGTCTCTTATGAAAGATGACAGTAAACAAAATATTAAAAAAATTTATTTGACTGCATCAGGAGGTCCATTTTTAAATAAAGATTTAAAAAAAATTAAAAATATAAAACCTAAATTTGCTTTAAATCACCCAAACTGGAAAATGGGAAAGAAGATATCGATTGATTCAGCAACAATGATGAACAAAATTTTTGAAATAATTGAGGCAATTAAAATATTTAATATTGAAAGAAATAAATTTGATATTTTAATTCATCCCAAATCTTACTTACATGCGATAGTAAATTTTAAAAATGGATTAACAAAATTACTAGCACATGAAACAACAATGGAAATACCAATTGCTAACTCTTTATATGTATCAGAAAATAATTTTATATTTAAAAGAAGTAACTTTGATTATCATAAATTAAACAGTTTAAATTTTGAAAAGCCAAACATTAAAAATTATCCTCTTTTAAAAATATTAAATTATGAATTTAAAAGCACATATTTTGAAATAATTTTAGTTTCAATAAATGATATGTTAGTTAAAAATTATCTTGCTAATAAAATTTCTTATATTTCCATTCATGACAAGATGTTAGAATTATTAAAAAAACGATATTTTACCAAATATTATTCATCCAGTCCAAATAATATAAAAGATATAAAAACTATGGTAGAAGTAGTAAATCGATATATTATTAAATATTTAAAAGTTAATGATTGAAAATTTAAAAAAATTATTAAATTTAGTAAATTTAATTTTAATCACATTATTATTGTCTTTTTCTACATTGAAAGCTGAAATTTATAAAGAAATTAAGGTAGAGGGCAATGAAAGGCTTTCAGTTGAAACGATTATAATGTTTTCAGGTTTAAATTTATCTTATGATGTGACGGTTAATGATTTAAATACCTCAATAAAAAAACTTTATAAAACGAATTATTTTAAAGATATAAAAATTACTCAAAAAAATAAGATCTTAACAATTAAAATTATTGAAAATCCTATAATTCAATCGATTAAAATAAATGGTATTAAAAACAAAACTATATTGAATAAGTTAGAAGAGTTGACAAAAAAATCTGAAAAATACCCTTTCTTAAAAAATAATATTCTAAATCAAAATAATCTTCTTTTAAATACTGTAAGAGGAACAGGATATTATTTTGCAGAGTTAGATACAAAGATAATAGATAATCAAAATAATTCTGTTGATATCTTATATAATTTTATTTTAGGTGAAAGAGCTATAATTAAGAAGATAAATTTTCAAGGTGATAAAGTTTTTTCAGATACAAAACTTAGGAATATAATTAGATCTGAGGAAGGTAAATTTTGGAAATTTATAACATCAAATAAATATCTCGACGAATTAAAAATCAAGCAAGATGAAAAAAGGTTAAAAAAATATTATCAAAAGAAAGGTTATTACAATGTTAATGTGAAGGCTTCTTATGCAAAAAATATTAATAATGAATTTTTTGAACTTAATTTTAATATAGAGTCAGGCAGTAAATTCTTTTTTAATAATATATCAATCGAAATTAATGATAATTTTGATGAAGAAAATTTTATCAGAATTAATAACAAAATTAAAAAACTCAAAGGTAAACAATATTCTTCCCAAATAATTAATGATATACTAGAAGATATTGATCAAATATTACTATCAAAGGAGTTTTTATTTTTAAATACAAATTATGATTTATCTATTACTGAAAAAAATAAAATTAACTTAAAATTTAAATTCCAAGACTTAGAAAAACTTTATGTAGAAAGAATTAATATATTAGGAAATTTTATAACAGAGGAAAAAGTTATAAGAAATTCACTTATTGTTGATGAGGGTGATGCATTTAATAAAATGCTTTTAGATAAATCTATTAATTCAATTAAATCTAGAGGTATATTTAAATCAGTAGGAACAGAAATTAAAACCTCAAAAATGGATAATCAAAAAAAAGTGATTGACATTTTGGTAGAGGAAATGCCCACAGGTGAAATATATGCTGGAGCTGGAACAGGTACTTCTGGAGCTACAATTACCGCTGGCGTACAAGAAAAAAATTATCTTGGAAAGGGGGTTAAATTAGGAACTAATATATTAATTTCTGAAGATGAACTTAAAGGTAAATTTTCAGTTGTAAACCCTAATTTTAAAAATACTGATCGCTCTTTAAACACAACATTGGAAAGCACTAGTTCTGATTTTATAAATACCGGTGGATTTAAAACCTCTCGTACTGGATTTAGTATTGGAACAGGTTTTGAACAATATTCTGATCTATATGTTAATTTAGATATATCAGCATATTATGAGAAATTAGAAACATCCTCAACAGCCTCTGATCATAAAAAAAAACAGGAGGGTGATTACTTGGAAAATTTATTTACGTATAATGTAAAGATGAATAAACTTGATCAAAATTACCAACCCTCACAAGGTTATATGGTTAGTTTCAATCAAGAATTGCCAATTTATTCTGATGATTTATCAATTGGAAATACAATAAACCTATCAAAATACCACTCTGTATCTGATAATTTAATTTTATCAGGTAAATTATTTCTTAAGTCAGTCAATTCAATCGATGATGATGTAAGAGTCTCAAGAAGAATATATATACCCAGTAAAAATTTAAGAGGATTTGAGCCTGGAAAAATAGGACCAAAAGACGGTACTGAGTATGTTGGAGGTAATTTTGGTTCAGCTCTAAATCTAAATTCAACGATACCAAACGTTATTAATGGATTTGAAAATATAGATCTTAATTTTTTTTTAGATGCTGCCACTTTGAGAGAAGTTGATTATGATAGTTCATTAGAATCAAGCAAAATTAGATCCTCCACTGGGATAGCAGTTAATTGGTTTACAGTAATTGGCCCACTTTCTTTCTCGTATGCAATACCATTATCCAAAGAAAAAACTGACCAAACTGAGTCTTTTAGATTTCGTATAGGAACATCATTTTAAAAATGAAAAAATTTTATTTTTTTCTATTAATATTGATTTTTTTTCCTTTAAATACATTTGCAAAAATTGCATATATTGATTTAAATTTAATCTTAAATAAGTCTGATGTTGGAAAATTCGTTAACGAACATATTGAGAAAATAAAAAAAAAAAATTTCTCAAAATATAAAGAACAGGAAAACGAATTAATAAAAAAAGAAAAACTTTTAATTTCCCAAAAAAATATTCTAAATGAAGATGAGTTTAAAAAAAAAATAGTTGTATTAACAGACGAGGTCAAAAAATATCGATCAGACAAAAAGAGCGCAATCAATAGAATTAATAAAATCAAGTCTGATTACACAAAGGAAATTTTGAAGTCATTGAATCCAATTATAACAGAATATGTTGATTTAAATTCTATTTCAATAGTAATTCCAAAAAAAAACATTATTGTTGGTAAAAAAAATCTAGATATTACCGATCAAATAATTAAGCTTTTAAACAAAAATATAAAAAAAATTGATTTTTAAATGGTAAACTTTTTTTTTCAAAAAAAAAAAAATATTAAAATTAATGATATTTTAGTTTCATTAAAACTTAAAAAACTAAAAGTAAATTATCCTATTAATGATATTAAAGACTTAGAAAATGCCAATGAAGATGATATTACTTTTTTTAATTCAATTAAATATAAAGAATCTGTTAAAAAAACTAAGTCAAGAACAATTATTACCCATAAAAAATTTATAAAAACTATTCCTGAAAAAATAAATGTTATTAAAGTTGAAAATGTTTTATTAGCTGTGTCAAACGTAACATCTCTATTTTACCCAGACGCAGTAAATGATAATCCTGATTTTGAACTAGATCAAATTAATAAAAAAAACTATAAAAATTTAAGATTTGGAAAAAATGTTTTAGTTGGAAAAAATGTTAAAATTGGAAGCAATTGTGCTATCGGTCATAATACTATTATTGAAAAAAATGTAAGAATTGGCAATAACTGTAATATTGGTAATAATGTTATCATAAAAAATAGTATTATAGGCAATAATACAAATATTCTTGATGGAGCAGTTTTAGGTAAAAAAGGTTTTGGATTTTTTCCAGGTAAAAATTCAAATACAAGATATCCACACATAGGATCTGTAGTAGTTGGAAGTAATGTCGAAATTGGTTGCAATAATACTATAGACAGAGGTTCACTTTCCAACACTATGATAGGAGATGGCACTTTTTTAGACAATCAAGTACATGTAGCGCATAACGTTAAAATAGGTAAAAATTGTATAATTACTGCTCAGGTTGGATTTGCGGGAAGCTCATCGGTTGGTAATAAGGTATTAATTGGCGGTCAAGCGGGTATTTCTGGTCATCTAGTTATAGGCGATAACGTTCAAATAGGTGGAGGTAGCGGAGTAGTTAAAAATATTCCTTCAAATACAAAAGTGATGGGATATCCTGCTAGAAATATAAGAAATTTTTTAAAGGATAATAAATTTAATGACTAGCTTAAATAAAAATCAAATAAAAGAATTATTACCCCATAGAGAGCCAATGCTTCTTATTGATGAGTTAAGAAATATAAAAAAGCTTTTTTCAGCTACAGCAATTGTAAATGTAAAAAAAGATAGTTTTTTTGTAAATGGCCACTTTCCAGGAGAACCCGTTATGCCAGGTGTTTTAATTGTAGAGGCATTTGGACAAGCTGCGGCAGCATTAACGGCAAATGGATTGGATAAAGCAACTTACGATAATAAATTAGTTTTCTTAATGACAATTGAAAAAGCTAGATTTAGAAATCCAGTTATACCTGATTGCACCTTAGAACTTAATATTGAAGCTATTAGATCACATGGAAGAGTATGGAAGTATAAAGGCACAGCATTTGTAGGTGAAAAAAAAATGGCAGATGCCCAGTGGTCCGCAACTATTGTTGATAGAAAGTAATAATCAGTAGTAATAGTTGATAAGTATTAAATATTAAATTTGCTATTTATTATCTGTGATCCATAAAACTGCTATAGTAGATGTAAAAGCAAAAATTTCAGAAAATGTTGAGATAGGACCTTATTGTATTATAGGTCCAGAAGTTGAAATAGGATCGAACACAGTTTTACATTCGCATGTAAGTATTGTCGGCAATACAAAAATAGGAGAGAATAATCAAATATATCCTTTTTCATCAATAGGAACTCCTCCTCAAGATTTAAAATATAAAGGTGAAAAAAATTCTTTAGTTATAGGCAATAACAATAAGTTCAGAGAGTATGTAAATATAAATCCTGGAACAAAACAAGGTGGTGGAATAACAAGAATAGGGGATAATAATTTATTAATGGTCTATTGTCATGTAGCACACGATTGTTTTATATCAAATAATATTGTTTTAGCTAATAATGTACAAGTAGGTGGACACGTCACTATTCAAAATAATGCGATAGTAGGTGGAAGCTGTGCAATACATCAATTTTCTAGGATTGGTGAGTCTGCGATGATAGGAGGAATGACTGGTGTGTTAAGTGATGTCATTCCATTTGGTCTATCGATGGGTAATAGAAATAATTTAATGGGATTAAATCTTATTGGTTTGAGAAGATCGAAAATATCAAACGAAAATATAAAAAAAATACAGTTAGCTTATAGGATTATATTTAAAACTGCCAGTTTCAGAGATAACATTGAAAGTCTTAACTCAGATTTAAAAAATAATGAATTTATAAAAATTATAATTAGTTTCATTAATTCAGATAAAAAAAGACCAATTTCACTACCACCAAATATATAATGATAGGACTTTTTTTAGGAGAAAAAGATTTACCAATTCAAATACTCAAAAAAATTGAAAACAAAAAGATAGATCACTTTATTGTAGATTTAACAAAAAGTAATAAATTTAAAAAAAAAGGGAATAGTTTTTTTATAAATATTGGTAAATTTGGTAAAATACTAGATCTTATCAAATCAAAAAAATGTAAAAAGGTCATATTTGCCGGGAATATTCTTAAACCCAAGATATCAAAACTAAAATTAGATTTGAGAGGCCTATATTACATTCCAAGAATAGTTAAAGCATCAAAATTAGGTGATGCAGCAATATTAAAAGTTTTAATTAAAATATTATCTGAAAATAGAATTAAAGTTATTAAATTAAATACCTTCAACCCAGAATTAACATTAAAAAAAGGAGTTTATACAAAAGTTAAACCTACTTTGTTAGAAAAAGAGGAAATAATTAAAGGAATTAAAGCATTAAAAAAAATAAATTCGTACGATCACACACAAGCAGTAATTATAAGAGATAATAAAGTTATTTCTAAAGAAACAAGAAGAGGCACAAAAGAAATGATAAAATCTATACCTAAATCAAAAACCAAAAAAGGTATTTTAATAAAACTACCTAAAGCAAAACAAGATTTAAGGGTAGATTTACCTACAATAGGAATTGATACATTTAAAGATTGTAATAGAGTTGGTATAAAAGGAATTGTTGTTAAATCAAATCAAAATATAATATTAAATAAAGAAGTCTCAATTAAATATGCCAATCAAAATAAACTCTTTCTCATTGCTTTATGAAAAAAATTTTTATCCTTACAGGTGAACCTTCGGGAGATAAGATTGCGTCAGAGATAATTTCACAATTAAAAACAAAAAGATCTGATTTTGAATTCTTAAGTGTTGGTGGGCCAAGCTTAGAAAAACTAGGCATAAAGACAATCTATGACCAAAAAGAGATAACTTATATTGCTTTTACCGAAATTATTTTAAACTTTTTTAAAATAAAACGTAAAATAAAAGAAACTGCAAATGAGATTTTGAAATTTAAACCAGATATTTTATTTAGTGTTGACAGTCCAGATTTTACACTAAGAGTTGCTAAACTTGTAAAAGAAAAAAATTCAAAAATAAAAACAATTCATTTTATTGCACCTAAAGTTTGGGCATGGAGAGAAGGTAGAGTAAAAAAAATGAAGAAATTTTTAGACCACGTATTATTACTTTTTAAGTTTGAAAAAGAATATTTTGATAAAGAAAACTTATCTAATACTTTTGTGGGACACCCTCTATTAGATAAAAATTTTATTGAAAATATACAAATAGATCAATTTTTAGATAAAAAAAATATCATATCAATTTTTCCTGGCAGTAGAGACTCTGAGATTAGCAACCATATGCCAATTCTAATTAATTTTGTAAAAAAAATGAATTTAAAGGATCATAATTATAATTTTATATTTCATGCAACTGATAAAAATAAAAAATTTATATCGAGCTATATTTCAAAAGAATCATTAAAAAATTTAGAAATTATTAATGATGATAAAATTAAAACTGCAGTTTTAAAGAAATCAATCTTCGCAGTAGTTAAATCTGGAACAGTTTCTTTGGAAGTATGTAAATTGAATATTCCATCAATAATTATTTATAAGATGAATTTTATTAATTTTTATTTAGCAAAATTTTTACTAAATATAAAATTTGCTAATATGATAAATATTATAAATGATAGAGAAGTTATTCCAGAGTTGATACAATCAGAATGTAACGCAGATGAAATATTTAAAAGTGTTTCCTATTTTCTAAAAAAACCAGACTTAATAGCAAAACAAAAAGAAGAAATAAAAACAACTCTTGAAACTTTAACTTCTCCTAGCTCTTCAGCTGAAGAAGCATCAAAAATTATCTTATCCTATATTTCCTAATCTTTTTATTACCTCATTTTTTCCAAGAGACAATATTATATCATATATTCCTGGACCAAATTTAGATCCAGTTAACATAATTCGTAATGGCTGTCCAACACCTTTGAAGTTTGTATTATTTAATTCTATTAGACCATTTACTATTTGTTCTAAATTTTCTCTATCAAAAACTTCTAACTCTGAAATCTTATCTTTAAATAAATCTATTATTTTTTTTGCTTCATCGTTTATCAGTTCTTTATCATTGTCATTAAAAATTACTTTATCATTTAATATATATTTAGAATTGCTAAATATATCCTCAAGAGTTTTTGCTTTATTTTTCAAAAATATTAAGGAGCTCTTTATTGTATTTTCTTTTTCTTCTTTAATTTTATCTTTATACATCTCACAGTATTCTTTTAACTTTTCGTACAAAATATTTTCTTCACTATTTTTAATGTAATATTCATTCATAGAAAGAATTCTACTCATATCAAGTTTTGAAGGTGATTTACCTATTCCTTCTAAATTAAAAAGTTTTATACTTTCATCTAAGTTAAAAATTTCCTTATCTTTATAGGACCATCCTAACCTTAGAAGATAATTTCTAAGCGCCTCAGGTAGAATTCCAATTTTTGAGTAATCTTCTAATGTTGAAGCATTATCTCTTTTTGATAGTTTTTTGCCATCTATAGTATGAATAAGAGGTATGTGAGCAAATTCTGGAATATCCCATCCTAGTGCCTCATATATCTGTATTTGTTTAAATGTATTAATTTTATGATCATCTCCTCTAATAATATGCGTCATTTCCATATTATGATCATCAACTGACGCAGATAAATTATATGTTGGTGTTTCGTCATTTCTTAAAATAACAAAATCCTCAATAGTATTATTTTCAATCTCCACGTTTCCTTGAACTAAGTCTTTTAGAATAGAGGTTCCTTCTATTTTACTTTTAAATCTTATGACTGGTTTTATATCCCTTGGGGCTTGATCTTCAGAAATATCACGCCATTTTCTATTATACACATAAGGAATTTTTTTTTGTTTAGCTCTTTTTTTTTGTTCCTCTATTTCCTCTGTACTACAAAAGCATTTATAGGCATTTCCATTTTCTAATAATCTTTTAGCAATACTTACGTGTTCACCAATCATTTTTGATTGAATATACTCTTCACCATCGTGTTCAATTCCCATCCATTTTAGAGAGTTAATTATTTGAATTTTATGTTCTTCTTTAGATCTTTCTTTATCAGTATCTTCTATCCTTAAATAAAATTTACCTGATTTATTTTTTGAGTATAACCAATTAAATAGAGCTGTTCTTACTCCACCAATATGAAGAGGACCGGTAGGAGAAGGAGCAAATCTAGTTGCTACTTTTTTCATTGAGTTTATTTAGACTATTTTACTGAAAGTTTCTATATAAAGATACAAGAATTCCTTGAACTTTCACTCTATCTGGGCCAAAAATTTTTGTTTCGTAATTTCTATTTGCACTTTCTAATGCAACAGTTTTACCTTTTCTTCTAATTCTTTTCAACATAGCTTCATGATCATCAATTAAAGCTACTACAATTTTTCCATTATCTGCTGTATCTGCTTTTTTAACAATAACAGTATCGCCATCATTAATTCCAGCTTCAATCATGGAGTCTCCTTGGACTTTTAAACCAAAAAATTCTCCATCTTTTTCAATGTTTGCTGGCAGCGGAATTCGTGAAACTTCATTTTGTATAGCTTCAACTGGAGTTCCTGCAGCAATTTTTCCAAGAACCGGGATTTCTGTATCGTCAGAACTATTTAAATTTTCCTCATCTAATCCTCCCTTAATAACGCTAGGAGAAAAACTATTATAAATATCGTTTGCAGACGCAGTTTCAGGTAATTTAATTACTTCTAATGCTCTCGCCTTGTGGGCTAATCTTTTAATGAAGCCTCTTTCTTCTAATGCACTAATAAGTCTGTGAATTCCAGATTTTGATTTTAAACTTAATGATTCTTTCATTTCCTCATATGAAGGGGACACACCTGTAGATCTTAACTTTTTGTTGATAAAGAGAAGCAGGTTTTTTTGTTTTTTAGTTAACATAGAACAAATTAAGTACATTGATGTTCTATAAAAGTTCCTCAATTAATACAACAGCTAAAAAGCAAGATAAATAGAGGTAAATTCCTATAAAAGAGAAAAAATATTATTATTTTTTAAGTTTTTTAAAAGTGATTCACCAATTAAAAAAGTGCTGATTGAGGTACTGTTTTTTATATCAAGCAATTCATCTTTTGTTTTTAGACCACTCTCAGAAATAAGAGGGGATGAGTGGTTTGAAACAACATTATATATATCATAAGTTGTATTTATCTCGGTTTTAAGAGTTTTTAGGTTTCGGTTATTTATACCAATTAAAGCATCAGGATATTTAAACGATTTTTCTGCCTCTTCAATTGTATGAACTTCAACAATTACACTCATATTATACTTTAAAGCTTCCTCGTAAATTTCATCAGCAGTTTTTTCAGAAATACCGGCTAAGATAATCAGGACTGCATCAGCACCGTAACTTTTTGCTAAAGGTACTTGAAATTTATCAACAAAAAAATCTTTACAAAGAATGGGTAATTCAATTTTTTTTTTAATTTCAGAAATATGAGATAGATTTCCCAAAAAAAAGTCTTCCTCAGTTAATACAGACAAACAAGTGACGTTCTTAGAGTTATATATATTTGCAATTTTTACTGGGTTGTAATCATCTATCAAAATACCTGCAGATGGACTAGCTTTTTTTATTTCAGCAATTATGGATATCTTATTTTCTGAGATATTGGTTTGTATTTTTTTTCTAAAATCAAAAAAAAAATTTTTTTCATTAATTAATTCTATCAAGCTCTTAATATCTATTTCACGTTTTAATTTTTCAATTTTAATCTTTTTTTGATCAATTATTTTTTGAAGAATATTTTCAGACATTCTGTATAATTTTTAAATATTTGAATGCAGCTCCAGACAAAATAAAACCTCTGGTATAATTATAAGCAATTTTAAAATCATCATATTTTTCAGAAACTATTAATCCTGCTGCAGCATTTAGACATACTGCTTTTGAAAAATCATTATCTTTCCCTTGAAAAATATTTAAAATTTCATCAGAATTAAATTTAGCGTCATCTCCTACTAAATTTTCAAATTTATCTGCATTAACATTTAACTCATTTGGATCAATTATAAACTCAGATATTTCATTATTTTTCAATTGCACAACATTAGTTTTAGCGTAAGGTGATATTTCATCTAGACCATCTTCACTATTTACAATCCATGCAAATTTTAAATTTAGATTTTTTAGTGCATTCGCAAAAACTTTTAAAAGCTTATTATCAAAAACACCAATTACCTGTCTCTCAACAAGTGCTGGGCTGCTTAATGGACCTATCATATTAAAAATTGTCCTTTTTCCTATTTTTTTTCTTGTTGGACCAACATATTTCATTGCCGAGTGGTAATTTGGCGCGAACATGAAGCCAAAATTATCATTTTTAATCTGTTCCTCGATTTGTTTTGGTTCTAAGTTGATATTTATATTTAAGGCTTCAAGAACGTCAGCTGACCCACATTTTGATGAAACTGCTTTATTTCCATGTTTTGCTACTTTAATACCCATACTTGCTAATAACAGTGCTGATGCAGTTGAAATGTTAAGAGTATCTTTTCCATCTCCACCAGTACCACAAGTATCAATGCAGTTTTCAACTTTTACTCTTTTTGACTTATCTCTTAATATATATACACCACCAGCTATTTCATCTGAAACCTCACCTTTATTTGATAATAAAGTTAAAAAATCATAAATTTGTTGATCACTAGCCTCACCATTCATTAAAATCTTAAATGCATTTTTACTCTCATCAAAATTTAAATTTATTTTATTTCTGAGCTTTTCTAAAAAATGATCCATTTTTACTCTTTTACAAAGTTCTCTAAAATTTTTAAACCATATTTTGTTTTGATACTTTCAGGATGAAATTGAACTCCATGGATCTTGTATTGCTTATGCATAACACCCATTATTGTTCCATCTGATGTACTGGATGTAATTATTAAATCTTTAGATAAGGATTTTCTATCAATTACTAAACTATGATATCTGGTAGCTGAGAACTTTTGTGGTAAATTTTTTAAAATACCAATTTTCTTATTTATAATATTACTTGTTTTTCCATGCACAAGTTCTTTAGCTTGAATTATCTTAGAACCAAATATTTGACCAATGATTTGATGACCTAAGCAAACACCAAGTATTGGCATTTTTTTATATAAATTCTTCACTATCTTTAAACAATTTCCAGATTGATTAGGATTTCCAGGACCTGGAGATATGACAATTTTATTATATCCTTTTCTTAAAATGTAACGATGATCTACCTTATCGTTTCTTAAAACATCAACTTTAGCAAAGGATGAAAGATAGTGATATAAATTGAATGTAAAGCTATCATAATTATCAATTAAAATTATTTTCATACTCTTTACTCCAAAGCCTTAATTAAAGCTTTTGCTTTATTAACTGTTTCATTAAATTCATTAATAGGTTTACTATCAGCAACAATTCCTGCGCCTGATTGTACGTAAAATTTTTTATTTTTTGAGATTGCCGTTCTAAGTGCGATGCAAGTATCAAAATCTCCATTAGCAGAAAAATATCCAATTCCTCCAGCATAAACTTTTCGCCTCGTAGTCTCTAATTCATCAATAATCTCCATGGCTCTTATTTTAGGTGCACCTGATACTGTTCCAGCAGGAAAACCAGCTAATAATGTATCAAATTTCCCAAATTTTTTATTAAATACACCTTCAACATTTGAGACTATGTGCATTACGTGTGAATATCGCTCTATTTTAAAACTTTCTGTTACTTTAACAGAGTTAATTTTAGAAACTTTTCCAGTATCATTTCTTCCAAGATCAAGAAGCATTAAGTGTTCAGAAAGCTCTTTTTTATCTTTTAAAAGATCTTTTTCATAAAATTTATCTTCTTTTTTATTTTTACCTCTAGGTCTTGTGCCAGCAATAGGTCTAATAGTTATTTTATTATCTCTGAGTCTCACAAGTATCTCAGGACTTGCACCTATAATTTGAAAATCCTCAAAGTTAAAAAAATACATGAAAGGGGAAGGGTTAGTAATTCTCAATTTTTTATAAATATCTAATGGTTCTTTATTAAGATCAGTTTCGAACCTTTGACTTAAAACAACTTGAAAAATATCTCCTATTTTAATGTAATTTTTAGCTTTAGAAACATTACTAAGGAATTTCTTTTTTGAGATATTTGATTTAATTTTTATTTTTGAAATCTTAGTTTCTGAATGATTTATTTTGTAATTATAATTAGCCAAAAATATCATTTCTTCTATTTCTTTTTGTATTTGGTCATATTTAGTTTGATAATTTTTGATTTTTTCATCAAAAAAACAATTAACTATAAAAAATAATTTTTTTTTAACATTATCAAAAACAACTAGATTTTTTGGTCTCAAAATTCTTGCATCAGGAATTTTAAGATCATTTTTTGTCGTATTAGGAATTTTCTCAATATATCTTATTGTATCATAAGAGAAATATCCGGATATAATTGAGCTAATTGGTGGTAATTCACTTGGTATTTTAAAATTAAAATTTTCGATTATTTTCTCAATATTATCTTTTGGAGCTCCTCTTAATTTTTTTCTTTTATTTTCATACTTCAAAAAACAGTTATTATTATCAAATTCCCAAATTTTATCAGGATTTTTACCAAAAATTGTATATCTGCCTTTTATGAAACCTTTTTCAACCGACTCGAATACAAAGCTATTTCTAACATTTAAAAAGTTATTAATTAAATTTTCTATTTCTTTTAAGCCATTTGATTTTATTGCATGGTAAAGAACTTGATTTTTATTTTTTTTGTGATTTTTCTTAAATAACTTTAGATCAATATTCAACATTATCTAAAATAATTTTTAACTCTGTCAATTGTTTGATTGAAAATTTTTACCTTATATTTTGAATTTAAAGATAGATCATAAGATGTATAAACATCATTAATAATATCGTTATTTGCTTTAGTAGAATATTCTTCAACATTATCAGTATTTTTTTCCATATCTGAATAATAAATATTCTTAATTTTTGTAAGAAAAACTTTATTTGTTTCTCCAGTTACTAATGAGAAACTTTCTTTTGGTAATGTGTATAAAAGTTTTAAAGAATCCGGGTCAAAAACTTGGTAATCATTGCTGTTTTTTATATTTATAGTCTTAATATTATTTTTATCCTTTGATAATTTCAAAAACTCATCATCATTAAATATCTTTTCATCAATTTTTTCAAAAAGACTTTTATTAAATTCAAATTTCTTTTTTAAAATTACATTATTTTTAACTTTTTCTAAAAATTTTGGATCTGTTTTGTTTGGAATTTTTTTGTTAATATTTGATATTTCAAAAATTAGATAATAATCATTTTTGTCAACTAGTTGTATTTTATCCTGGTTTCTTTTTGAGTAAATTTCTTCAAGTATTTCATTTGAATCATCATTCAAAACAAAATTATTAATTTTATTTAGTTTGAAATTATAAATCTCATTAATTTCTGCGATATTTGATCCGTTTAAAATATTATTTTCTATTTCATCAATTTTCTTAAAAAATTCATCATTAAATTCATCTATCTCTATTAGATTTTTAGGAGTAATTTTCGCATAAGTCGCATCAATAAAATCAATTTTCAAATTTTCTTGATTATTTTTAATGAAATCCTCAACTTCTAATTTAGTTGCAGTTTTATCATGTACTAAGTCTAAATCTAAAAATTCGATCTCAATTTTTTTATTTTCATTGATATATATTTTATTTTTTAAAAAATAAGGCGACCTAATTCCTCCACTAATATAATTAAATAAATTTTCTTTTAGTTCTTGTTTCTTTAATGAATTTTCAAATGTCGAAGCACTTAAGTTATTTTCTAATAGAAATTTTTCATACTTAACTCTTGAAAACTTCTTATTATCATCAATTAGTATTGAATTAGATCTTATTTTATTTGCCAATGCCTCTTCTGACATAGATACATTTAATTCTTTAATTTCCATCTCAATTAATTTTTCAGATACCAATTCTGATAAAATATTTTCAATAATATTTTTATCTATGTTTGCTTTTATAATGTCATTTGTAAGTCTTGACTCGTTTATAAAATTTACAAAATCTTTTGATGAGATTGCTTCATTATTAATCTTAGCAACATTGTTGGTATTGCCTCCACTAAAAACACTGCCCATACCCCAAAATACAAATGGAATTATAATAATTCCGACAAGTACCCCAGCTAATTTTGAATTTGAGAAACCTCTTAATTTACTTATCATATTCTATAGTCTTTATTTATTGATCTAAAAAAAAATAAACATATAAATTATATTAATCTTTATGACAAATAATAATATGTATTTCATTGCCAATTGGAAGATGTTTGGGTCAGTTAAGTCAGTTAATTCATTAAATAAAGTAATAAGTTATTCAAAAACAAAGAAACTTAAAGCCAATATTATTTATTGTCCACCTTATACATTGATCAAATCTTTTGTAGATAAAACAAGAAAATCAAATATCAAAATTGGTGCTCAAGATTGTCATACACAAATAAACTATGGACCTTTCACTGGAGCTATAAGCTCAAAGATGATTAAAGATTTAGGGGGTGAGTTTGTTATAATTGGACATTCAGAAACAAGAGCAGAAAATAATAATAAAAAAATTAATTTAAAGATTAAGTCTGCACTTAATGAAAAATTAAATGTCATTTTATGCATAGGCGAAAAATTGACTGATAAAAGAAAAAATAAAACAAAATATGTTTTAAAAAAACAATTACTTGAAGGTTTAAAAAATTTAAAGAATTTAAATAAAGTTATAATTGCATATGAACCTGTTTGGTCGATTGGCACAGGTATTATTCCTAGTGAAAATGATTTAAAAAAAAATATTAGTTTTATAAGAAACACCTTAAAGATTTCAAAAAAATTTACAAAATCTAAGATTTTATATGGAGGCTCTGTAAACCCAAAAAATATAAAAAATTTAATGAGAATCGATAATATTGATGGTTTTTTGGTTGGTGGAGCATCAACTAATGAAAAAATATTTATTGATATAATGAAAAAATCAATTAATTAGGCGTCGTGGAAAACATACTATTAATTATAAATATAATATTAGCAGCAATTCTAGTATTGCTGGTTTTGTTTCAAAAATCCGAAGGTGGAGCCTTGGGTATTGGAGTTTCTCAAGATAACTTTATGTTTTCAAGGTCTGCTGGGAATTTTATGACTAAAGCAACGGCAATAGTTGCAACATTATTCATAATTTGTAGTCTAGGATTGACTATTATTTCACGAGGAGATCTTCCTTCAAATACGTCTGTAATTGATAAAATTGAAGAAAATGCAGACGATGCTCCTAAATTACCGGAAAATAATAATTAATACTTTTATTTTTATAATTCATTAGCTATAACATAATTCCATGGCGCGATATATATTTGTCACTGGCGGCGTGGTTTCATCACTTGGTAAAGGTTTGTCATCAGCATCACTTGGATATCTGCTTAGATCACAAGGATATAAAGTGAGAATAAGAAAGATGGACCCATATTTAAATGTAGATCCTGGAACAATGAGTCCTTTTCAGCATGGTGAAGTTTTTGTAACTGATGATGGCGCTGAAACAGATTTAGATTTAGGACATTACGAAAGATTTACAAATATTTCAGCCAAACAATCTGACAATATTACTACGGGTAGAATTTATAGTGATATCATAAAAAAAGAGAGAAGAGGAGGTTATCTTGGAAAAACAGTTCAAGTTATTCCACATGTTACAGATAGAATTAAAGAGTTTATAAAAAAAGATATAACAAATGAAGATTTTGTAATTTGTGAAATTGGAGGAACGGTTGGTGATATTGAAAGCTTACCATTTTTAGAAGCTATAAGACAGTTTTCAAATGATAATGGCAGATCAAAATCGTTATTTATTCATTTAACATTTGTTCCATTTTTAAAATCTTCAGATGAAATTAAAACAAAGCCAACACAACATTCTGTTAAAGAATTAAGAAGTATAGGAATTCAACCTGATATAGTGATCTGTAGATCTCAACAGTCTATTCCTTTAGATCAAAGAAGAAAAATATCCTTATTTTGTAATGTGGACATTGCTAATGTCATAGAAACGGTTGATGTAAAAACTATTTATGAAGCCCCAATAAGTTTCTTTAATCAAAAATTAGATAAGCAAGTTTTAAAATTCTTTAAAATAAAATCTAGAAAAAGACCAAACTTGCTACCTTGGAAAAAAATTACAAATATAGTTTTAAAAACAAAAAGAACTGTAAATATTGCTATCATAGGCAAATATGTAAACTTAAAAGATGCTTATAAGTCACTTGATGAAGCTCTCACGCATGGGGGAATTTCAAATAAAGTCAAAGTTAACTTGGTAAGAATTGAGTCAGATAAACTTAGATCAAAAGAAATTAAATCAAAATTAAAGAATGTATCGGGAATATTGATACCAGGAGGGTTTGGCAAAAGAGGAACAGAGGGAAAAATTGAGGCAATTAGATATGCTAGAGAGAGAAAAATACCTTTTCTAGGTATTTGTTTTGGAATGCAAATGGCCATGGTTGAGTTTTCAAGAAATATTTTAAAAATTAAAAAAGCTGGCTCTAGTGAATTAGATAAAAATTGTTTTCCCGTAATAGGATTAATTGATGAATGGAACAAAGATGGAAAAATTATAAAAGGAACCGACAAAAACCTTGGAGGAACAATGAGGTTAGGTCTATATGAGGCAAAACTACGAAATAATTCTGCCATAAAAAATATCTATAAATCTAATATGATTAAGGAGAGACACAGACATAGATATGAAGTTAATATAAATTTAATGCAAAAATTTGAAAAAAAAGGTTTGATGTTTTCAGGAATTTCTCCTGACAATCAATTACCTGAAATTATTGAACTTAAAAATCATCCATGGTTTATTGGAGTCCAATTTCATCCAGAATTTAAATCTAGACCTTTAAATCCTCATCCTTTATTCTCATCATTTATTAAAGCTGCAAAATCTTTTAATGGAAAATAAAATAGTTAATTGTAACGGTATAGAAATTTCAAACAAAAATAAAATTTGTTTAATAGCTGGACCTTGTCAGCTTGAAACCGAGCAACATGCTTTGGACATGGCAGGCAAAATTAAAGAAATTGTGACAAAGTATAATATTGGATTTATTTATAAAACTTCATTTGATAAGGCTAATAGAACTAGCTTGAAAGGCAAAAGAGGAGCTGGTTTAGAAAACTCGTTGCCCGTATTTGATAAAATTAAAAAAGATATTAAAGTACCCGTTCTTACCGATATACATAATGAAGAACAATGTTTCCTAGTTTCTAATCACGTAGATGTTCTTCAAATACCAGCATTCCTTTGTAGGCAAACAGATTTATTAATTGCTGCTGCTAAAACCAATAAAATCATTAATGTGAAAAAGGGTCAATTTCTAGCACCGTGGGATATGGTGAATGTAACCAAAAAAATATCTGATAGTGGTAATGAAAATATTTTAGTAACCGAAAGAGGAGCTAGCTTTGGTTATAATACGTTAGTCTCAGATATGAGATCTATTCCCATCATGGCAAAAAATGGTTATCCAGTAGTATTTGATGGAACTCATTCAGTGCAACAACCTGGTGGTCTAGGTGAAAAAAGTGGTGGTCAAAGAGAATTTGTTGAGTATTTGTCGAGAGCAGCAGTAGCAGTAGGCGTTGCAGCTATTTTTTTGGAAACACATCAGGACCCTGATAATGCTCCATCAGATGGTCCAAACATGGTCCCTTTAGACAAATTAGACGAGCTAATTAATCAAATTGTAGAAATTGATAATTTAGTTAAAAAGTAATTAATGAGTAAAATCAAAAAAGTTGTAGCCAGACAGGTTTATGACAGTAGAGGAAATCCTACCATTGAGGCTGAAGTATTTTCAAATAATTTAAGTGCGTCAGCAATTTGTCCTTCAGGTGCTTCAACAGGAACTTTTGAGGCTTATGAAAAAAGAGATAAGAGTAATAAAAAATACCTAGGAAAAAGCGTTTTAATACCAGTTGCAACTGTTAATAAATTAATTTCAAAAAAATTAAAAAATCAAAACATCCATGACCAAGAGAGAATAGATAGTATTCTTATAAAATTAGATGGCACAAAACAAAAAACCAAGTTAGGTGCGAATACAATATTAGCTGTATCCATGGCTGTAAAAAAATTATCAGCAAAAGTTAAAAAAATACCTTTATATAAAAATTTTATTGTCAAAAAAAATTTTAAACTCCCCTTTCCATTAATGAATATTATTAATGGGGGTGCACATGCCGATAATGGTCTTAGAATACAAGAGTTTATGATTAGACCTGATAAAGCAAAATCATTTAATGATGCTGTCAGAATGTGTTTTTTAGTAATAAACAATTTAAAAGTATTATTAAAAAAAGCTGGTCACTCCATTAATGTGGGTGATGAAGGTGGCTTTGCACCAATGATAAGTGATAATGAAAGTGCATTAAAACTTATAGTTCAAGCTATAAAAAAATCAGGTTTTAAAAATGGTAAAGATATATCAATTTGTTTAGATGTTGCAGCAAATGAATTAATTAAAAAAGGCAAATATTCAATTCATTCTAAAAATTACATAAGTGTTGATCAATCAATTAAAAAATACTTACAACTTATTAAAAAGTATCAAATTAAATCAATTGAGGACCCATTTGGTGAAGACGATTGGAAGGCATGGTCAAAATTTATTAATGAAACAAAAAACAAAACACAAATAATAGGTGATGATCTTTTTGTAACTAATCTCGAAAGATTAAAAATAGGCTTTTTAAACTTATCTGCAAATAGTATTTTAATAAAATTGAACCAAATAGGAACTGTAACCGAAACGTTAGAAGTAATAAAATTTGCTAAACTTATTGGTTTTAAAACTATCATCTCCCATAGATCTGGTGATACCGAAGACACATTTATTGCTGATTTAGCAGTAGGGACCAATTCAAGTCAAATCAAAACTGGATCTTTAGCAAGATCAGAGAGAATTGCAAAATATAACCAACTAATTCGTATTGAAGAAGATCTTGGTAGATCAGCTAAAATGAATAAAATTGATTAATGTTAGAAAAATTAAAACAGAACTATTTTATTCTTATCATAACATTCCTATTTATATATTTTTTCTTTAATTTATTAGATGGTGATAGAGGTCTCATTTCTTACATGGAAAAGAAAGATGTGTATGAGCAACTAAAAAATGATCAAATTACTCTAAATAGCAAAATAGAGGATTTAGAGCACAAAAATTCACTTTTAACAGAAAATATTGATCTAGATTTCATAGAAATATTAATAAGAGAAAAGTTTTTATTTGGAAAAGAAGGAGAGACTACCTATATAATTAAAGATAATGGAAATCAAAAATAGACCAAGACACCCAGAAAAAGTTAATAAACCAATTAATCCTATCAAAAAGAAACCTGAGTGGATTAGATCTAAGCTACTAAATAGTAAGGAGTTTTTTTTAACTAAAACAGTTGTTAATAAAGATAATCTTGTAACAGTTTGCCAAGAAGCAAACTGTCCTAATATTACTGAATGCTGGAGCAAAAGGCATGCAACACTTATGATAATGGGTGACACATGCACAAGAGCATGTGCGTTTTGTGATGTTAAAACAGGAAAACCAGAAAAATTGGATCAATTTGAGCCTATTAAAATAGCTAATGCAGTTAAAAAATTAAGTTTAAGACATGTTGTTATTACATCTGTTGATAGAGACGACCTTTCAGATGGTGGATCAAACCATTTTCATGATGTTATTGTTGCAACAAGGAAAAAAAATCCAAATACAACAATTGAAGTTTTAACACCTGATTTTTTAAGAAAAGGAGAAGCTTATAAAAGAGTATTGGAGGCAAGCCCAGATGTTTTTAATCATAATATTGAAACTGTTCCAAGTCTTTATGTAAAAGTTAGACCAGGGGCAAGATACTTTGGATCATTAGAACTTTTAAAAAATTCAAAGAAATTCAATAAAAATGTTTTTACAAAATCAGGAATTATGGTTGGATTTGGAGAAACAAAAGATGAAATAATCCAAGTTATGGATGATCTAAGATCTGCAGAAGTTGATTTCTTAACTATAGGTCAATATCTTCAACCTTCGGCCAAGCACTTTCCATTAAACAGGTATTACCATCCAGATGAATTTAAAGAGCTAGAAAAAATAGCAAAATCTAAAGGATTTTTATTAGTATCTTCATCACCATTAACAAGATCCTCTTATCATGCTGATGAAGATTTTAATAAACTTAAAAATAATAGAAAAAATATTCATTAATGCCAAAAGCATCAGTTAAGAGATTAATTGATAACAAAAAAGACAAGCTTATAGAGTTCGTTTTAGATATTGAAAAATACCCTGAATTTGTCCCATTCTGTCAGGGTTCAAAAGTACATGAAAGAAAACAAAAAGGAGATCTAACACTTATTGTTGCCGATTTAACAATAGGAAAAGGACCTTTTGTAGATACCTATAAAAGCAATGTTAAATTCAATAAAAAAGATGACACAATTTTTGTAACAAATATTGACGGGCCTTTAAATTATTTAGAGAATAATTGGAAATTTCAGGAGCAAGGAGATTTAACAGAAGTGACTTTTGATGTTGATTTTGAAATTAAAAATAAATTTTTGAATATTTTAATGACCAAGTCTTTTCAATTTGGTCTTGAAAAAATTGCTGATGCATTCCAGAAAAGGGCAGAAAGTTTATAAATGAAAATTTTAATTTATTTTTTTATATTTTATTTATTTACATCTTCTTCATTCGCCGAATTTAATTATTATGGATCAATAGACCCGACAAAACATTATAAAAACTTAAAGAATCGTTCATACAATGACAAAATTGGTCGTAAAGACCTTTGGATAGACAAATCTATAAAATTAGACACAATTGATTTCAAGATTAACAACCCTGGTGAAGTATTGCCAAAAGATTATTTCAATAGATCTTCTTGTAGAGCTTTTTACAATCAATCAAATATTAAAAGAGTTGCTAATGGAGATTTGGGACCTGGCATGGATTTTTTTTATTCAAAACCAATTATGCTAGTTGGTAAAGGTTATGATAAAAAAAAAGATCTATCTGGAGCGCCAGATGCAGCGCTTAAGCAAGCACAACAAATTCGACTTTGGATGACAAGCTATCTTTGCTATCAAGATAATAAATTTAAGGAAAATTTAGCGAGAGAGATTAAGTCGTTTATTTTAAAATGGGCAAAAGCCAAAGCATTTATGAAGACAAGAAAAAATAATAGTGATAGTTATTGTTGTATTCAAGATGCTGTTTTAACTATGAATTTAGATATGTCAGACTTTATTACCGCATATTTAATAGTTACAAAAGATTTTCCTGATAACAAAAAAAATAAAGAAACAATTGTTAAATGGTTCAAAAATTATATGAAAAAATATGGAAATAGGCACTTTAAAAAAGATAGTGTTGGTCAATTTTTTAACCAACATGCAATAATAAGAGACTATTTAAATGCTAAAATTGCAATATTAACAAATAACAACGAATTGTTTTCTAAAAGTGCAAAAAGGGCTTTAATAGTCCTTGCTCAATCTACACCTGAAGGAGTCTATCCTTATACAGCTGCGAGAGGTCAAAAAGCAATGTGGTATAGCATGGAAATGATGAACGATTATACACATTTATTAGAAGTTTTAAGAGCACAAGGTTATGACCTTTATAATTATGAACTTGAAGGAAGAAGTTATAAAAAAAATGCGGAATTTTTAATGGGAGTTTGGGTAAATTATGCTTGTTCAAAAGGTTTTATTTATGAAAATAAAACCAATGAAAAACTTCAAAAAGGAACAAGTTATCGACTATGTGAACAAATTAGTGAAAATTTTGAGTATAAAACATTGCAATATTACGCAAAAATTAATTCTGGCTCTGATGGAAGACTGCCAAAAAGGTCTGACCCCAAGATTCAAAATTTAACAATGTATAAAGGTGGTAATTTAGACTGGGTTGTTTTTTTCAACAAATATTTTCCAAATAATAAATACTCAGAAATGTCCTTAGAATTATCAAATCAAAGTATAAAAAAAAAAAATAAGTGGAGATCGAAAGGCAATGGAGTAATCACTTCAATGATTTTTTCTAATTAATCATAGTTTTTATAATTTTCAAAGTTTCATTAACAGTTTTTTTCTGGATAGAAATTCTTTTTTTATTTTTAAATAGGTTTTTTCTTATAATTATTTTACTTCCTTTTTTTAAGCCAATGTAAACCAACCCAACTGGCTTTTCTTTTGTTCCTCCATTTGGTCCTGCGATACCCGTAATTGAGATTGATATATTTGATTTACTAATTTTACTTAAACTTTTAACCATTGATATACAGGTTTCATAGCTAACTGCTCCATACTTTGTAATAGTTTTTTTTGGAACTTGAAGCAATTTTACTTTTGCATTATTAGAATAAGTTACTAGTCCCATATTAAATACTTTAGATGACCCGCTAATAGATGTAATTGAACTTGCTAAAAGTCCTCCTGTACAGGATTCTGCAAATGATACTGTTAGTTTTTTTTTAATTAGTAACTTTACAATTTTAAAGGATAAATTACTCATGAGGTAATAATCATATAAAAGACGAGAATTGCTACTACATATAATCCAGCACAAACATCATCCATTATAACACCAAAGCTATTCTTAAAGTTTTTATCGTAATAACTTACAGGATAGGGTTTTGCGATATCAAAAATTCTAAAAAGAATAAACATTATAAAATAAAAGGTTAGCACCCTTGCTGGATCTGTTGGTTCTTTATGGGCAATTTCATACAGGCATATTGGAATT
This sequence comes from Pelagibacterales bacterium SAG-MED34, assembly GCA_014653665.1. Taxonomy (GTDB): domain Bacteria; phylum Pseudomonadota; class Alphaproteobacteria; order Pelagibacterales; family Pelagibacteraceae; genus Pelagibacter. Next base: position 33,423 of record JACWEE010000005.1, read on the forward strand.
GATTGACCAATAAACTCATCAATAACAACCTCTTTTGGATCTTTATTGGTTAAATCTTTAATAAATAAATTTACTGCAAAAAGTGAAATTATAAAAATACCTACTAATAAAAACAAAAAAGCATCAGCAGGTACTGAAAAAATATGAAATAATATATATAAAAAGATAACAGTAACTAAAGAAGCATAGCTGCCAGGTATTCTTGGTAATTTTCCAATACCAAACATTGTAACAAATAAAGAATTTATTTTTTTAAGCATAATAATTTAATGAGACTATTGCTTCACACGCAATAGCTTCTTCCTTTCCAATCAAGCCTAGTTTTTCAACTGTTTTGCCTTTTAGATTAATTTGATCTTTTTTTACATTGAGCAAATTAGACAAAGATGTAATAATTTTTTCCCTATATTTTGAGACTTTAGGTCTTTCACTAATTAAATTTATATCAATATTATTTATAGAATATCCGTCTTCATACAATTTTTTCAAAATAGGAGACAGCATATTAGGTGATCTTATATTTTTATATCTTTTCTTGTTACTTGGGTAAAGAGTTCCAATATCCATTTTTCTCATAGCACCAAGTAATCCATCTATTATTGCGTGAAGCACAACATCACCATCAGAGTGACCTTGTAAACCAGAGTGAAATGGAATTTTTAAACCTCCAAGATACAATTTTTTATTTTTAATTAATCTGTGAATATCAAATCCAATACCATAAAAACTCTTAATAGTTAATTTTCCCAAATCTGACTTGGTAGTTAATTTAAAATTATTTTCTTCACCTTTGATAAATTTAATTTTTTTATTATAATTTAAAAATAATGAAGCTTCATCAGTAATTAAATGCTTATTTAATTTTGATAACTTATAGATTGTTTTATAATCAAAACATTGAGGTGTTTGTGTAAATATTAGTTTATCTCTATCTAAATTTTGCAACTTGTTTCTCATTTTGTACTTTACTGAGTTTTTGGTTTTAATGAATGGTATAACAGCTTTATTATTTTTAAGATTTTCATTAAGTTTTTTAAGTAATTTAATTGAAAAATTAGGCCGTGCAGCATCATGAATAAAAACATTTTTTATTTTTTTACTTTTTAAAAAATCTAATGCTTTTTGGGATGATTGATATCTTTCCTTGCCACCTTTAATGACTTTTATAGATTTGTCTTTGAAACTTTTAATAGGAGTATTTGATACAATTAGTATTGATTTAAATAATTTTGATTTAAGCGCTTTATCAACTGAGTGCATAAATAAGGGCTTATTTATATAATTTATAAATTGTTTAGGATTTTTTGATTTAAATCTCTTACCTTTACCTGCCGCTAGTAGTATAAAACAATTACTCATGATTATTATAAAATTTTTTGTAATATATTTTTAAATTATGTTTGCTTTGTTAAAAAGAAATTTGTTTATCATAGTTATCTTTATATTAACTATTTCATTGGCTTTTATTACATTTTTAACTTTTATTGACAAAAGTTTTATCAAATTAAATGAAGACAATCTTGAAATTCTTTTGATTTCAAACATTATTTTAGTGATAATATTTTTTGTATTAATCTTTATTGACATCAAGAATTCAATTAAAAATAACATTAATGTAAGAGGCTCAGTCGCTAATAGAAAATATATTATTTCATTTGCGCTTTTTACTTTAATACCTTCATTGCTAATTGCTATATTTTCACTGTTCATATTTTCATTTGCATTGGATAAGTATTTTAATAAAAAAATAACTACAGCAGTAAATAATTCTTATGAAATTGCGAAAAATTATGTTGATGAGAAAAGAAATAAAATTGAGTCTGAGATTGTTTTAATTGCTTTTGATTTAAATAAGTATTCCGAATTATACAAATCAAATCCTGACAGATTCCAATTAATAATAAATACTCAAAGATATTTAAGAGATATAGACCAACTCCATTTAATTAATGGAGAAGGAAATTTAATTTTATCAGCAGCCGACACTAAATACAAAAAAATTGAGGATAGAGCGATGAAGATGGTCAAAAATGATGATAGACCATTAAAGATAATCAACACTTTTGAAAATAAATCAGCAGCAGTAATAAGATTATCTAATTTTGATAATATATTTTTATATGTTTTGAAATACTTTGATAAAGATATATCCAATTATTTAATTGAGTCCGAAGAAGCTGTAAATTTTTATTATACTGTTGAAAATCAAAATCTTGGTATAAGAATATCATTTGCTATAATTTACGTGACGTTAGTTACACTTTTGTTATTTTTATCAATTACAATTGCTATCAGATTTTCATCACGTTTTTTTATATCAATTAATAACTTAATTACAGCCTCAGAAAGTATTGGAAAAGGTAATCTTGATACCAAGGTACCTGATTTAAAAGCTGATATTGAAATGGAGAGGCTAAATAAAAATTTTAATTCAATGATAGATAGGCTAAAAAATCAACAAGAAAAATTACTTACCAATGAAAGACATGAAGCATGGGAAAATGTTGCAAGAAAATTAGCTCATGAGATTAAAAATCCTTTAACACCAATTCAACTAACTATTGATAATCTTAAGACAAAATATTTACCAAATATTGAAAATGAAAGACAAGAAAAATATTTAAATAACCTTAAAACTATACTTAAGCAAATAAAGCAGATTGAAAACTTAGTAAATGAATTCTCTGATTTTGCTCGTATGCCTAAACCATTATTTAAACTAAATAACTTAAACACCGTAATTGATGATAATATCAACTTGGTCAACAAATTTGATAGCTCCGTTAAAATTAGATTAGTTAATCACTTGTCAAAAGAAGCAGTCTTAAATTTTGACAATGAACAGTTTAATAGACTGTTTTTTAACCTTATTAAAAATTCAGTTGAAAGTATTCAAGAAAAAGCAGAAAAAGACAGCAAAACTGATAAAAATATAGATATAGAAATTAGACAAAGAAGAGATTATATAAACGTCAATATTATAGATACTGGTACTGGATTTAAAAATAAAAAAACTAAAGATATAATTAAACCATATTTTACAACTAAAGAAAAAGGAACTGGATTAGGATTATCAATTGTTGATAAAATTATTAGCGATCATGAAGGGTCAATAAAATTTTTGAATCATAAATACGGTGCAAAAATTCAAATCATAATTCCATATAAAAATAATGTCAGCTGAAATTTTAATTATAGATGATAATGCAGATATAAGATTAATTCTTGATGAGCTAATTAAAGATACTGGTTACAAGACTAGACTCGCTGCTAACTTTAATCAAGCTTTAACTGAAATTGATAAAAAGCTTCCAGATGTTGCAATCATTGATGTAAAATTGGACAAAGGCGACAATGATGGTATTTTATTGTTGGATCATATAAAGAAGAAAAATCCTGATTTACCTGTAATTATGATCTCCGGTCATGCTAATATTGAAATGGCAGTAAATTCATTAAAATCTGGAGCTTTTGAATTTATTCAAAAACCATTTGATAAAGAAAGACTTTTAAATTTTGTAAATAGAGCTGTAGAAAATTATAATTTAAAAAATGAAAATAAATCTTTAAATACTAAACTTTTCCATACATTTGAACTAGTAGGTAAAAGCTCTAATATTTTGTCAATCAAGGAGCAAATAAATAAGTTATCAAAATCTGAAAGCAGGATATTTATTAGCGGACCTACTGGATCAGGAAAAGAATTAATTTCAAGAAAAATACATAAAAATTCTAAAAGGAAAAATGGTCCGTTTGTCGTTATCAATGGAGCTCTTTTAGATGCAAAAAAATATGAACTTGAATTATTCGGAGAAGAAAAGAAAGACGGCTCTATATTTTATGGAGCACTTGAAAAGGCATCTGGTGGTATATTATTAATTGATGAGGTTACAGAAATACCGCTTGAGATTCAGTCAAAAATTTTGAGAGTTGTCATTGATCAAAAATTTAAAAGGATAAATAGTAATCACGATATTAAGGTTGATGTAAGAATTATTTGTACTAATAGTAAAGATGTTCAACAAGAAATAAGGTTCGGAAACTTTAGAGAAGATTTATTTCATCGATTAAATGTATTTAATATTAAAATAGATGCTTTAAGTAAAAGAATTGATGATATCCCAATTTTAATTGATTATTTTATCGAGAATATCTGTGAGGCTAATAATTTCAAAAAATTTAAAATTATCGATAATAATTATTTACTCAATTATGATTGGCCTGGAAATGTAAGAGAGCTAAGAAATTTGATAGAAAGAATAGCTATATTGTCACCAGGTGACGATAATGAAAGATTAATGAATATAATCAAAGAATCTTTGTCTAAATCAATAGAGGATGAATTTTCTGTAACAGAAAGCCTCACAGTTCCTCTAAAAGAGGCAAGAGAGAGTTTTGAAAAACAATATTTAGTTTCTCAATTAAAAAAATTTAGTGGAAATATTTCTAAAACTGCAAAATTTATAGGTATGGAAAGATCGGCTTTACATAGAAAACTTAAATTACTTGGAGTAAAAGATCTAAACTAATGAATATTATTATTTGTGGAGCTGGTCGAGTAGGATCTACTATTGCAAAAATGTTAATTGAGCAAAATCACTCAATTACAATGATTGATCAATCAAGCGAAGATATCCAAAAAATAAATGAAACTTTGGATGTAAAGGCAATTGTTGGAAAGGCGACATCTCCAGCAATACTAGAAAAAGCAAATACAAAGGATGCAGACATGATTATTGCTGTAACCAGAAATGATGAAATAAATATGTTAATATGCCAAATAGCTTTTTCTTTATTTCAAGTGCCGAAAAAAATTGCTCGTATAAGGTTTCAAGAATATCTTGATCCCAAATATTCAGGATTATTTAATAGAGAAAATTTACCAATTGATAATATTATTTCTCCAGAAATTGAAATTGCAAAATCAATTCAGCGAAAATTGGAGGCACCTGGAGCTTTAGATAATGTGCCTTTTGCAGAAAATAAAATTAGATTATTAGAAATTTTAATTGATGAAAAATGTTCAATCCAAGAAGTTAATTTAAATGAACTCACAAAAAAATTTCCAAAATTAAATGCCTACATTCTTGGTGTTATTAGAAATGAAAAATTTGTTGTAATGAAAAAAACAGATCAACTTCAACTTAATGATAAAGCTTATGTGGTTGTTAACAGTAGTCAAATGCAAGAAACTTTAACTGTATTTGGGCATAATGAAAAAATTTCAAATAAAATGTTAATTATTGGGGGTGGAAATATAGGTTTCAATCTTGCTAAAAATATTGAACAATCATTTGACTCTGCAAGGGTTAAGATAATTGAAAAAGATAAATCTAGAGCAGAATATATAGCTAATGAACTCAATGATACTATAGTGATTAATGGTAATGGCTTGGATGAAGATGTTTTGAGTGAAGCTAATATTGATGAGGTTGAAACTGTTTTGGCTTTGACTAATGATGATGAAGATAACTTAATGGTAAGTGTAATAGTAGAAAAATTTTCTAAAGATAAAAGAACTATGGCTTTGATAAATAAGCCTAATTATTCATTACTACAATCATCGTTAAAAATTGATGATTTAATTGACCCAAGAATGAATACGGTTTCAAGTATTTTAAAACATGTTCATAAAGGAACAATCGAAAATGCCTATACAATTTTAAATGGTGAATATGAAGTTATAGAGGCAGATATTATCGAGACCTCTGAATTAATAAATAAACAATTAAAAGACTCAAATTTACCTGATGAAATAAGAATTGGAGCAATATTAAGAGATGAAAATGTTATTATTCCAAGCTCCAGTTACGTTTTTCAAAAAGATGATACTGTTGTTCTTTTATCCAAAAGAGATCAATTACCTGTTGTAGAAAACATGTTTAGAATTAGTTCAGTCTAATTTTAATATGACAAAATTTAGCACCATTTATCTAAGTTCTTTTTTATTTTTGATAAGTATTTTTTCTTTTTTTAATATTATTTATTCTAATTATTTTGATATTTTTTTTAATATTGAAAATTATATTTATACTTTATTGATAAGCCTTTTTTTTGGTATATTTTTACTATTTTTTAATAGGACAAATACAAAAAAAATTAGTCTTTATGAAAAAATATTTACTGTATTGCTGGGTTATTTTTTATTTCCGTTGATAATATCAATACCTTATTATTTTAGCATCCAAAATATATCTATATTAAATTCATATTTTGAAGCGATATCAGGTTTTACCTCTACAGGATTTACGATTTTTGAAAATATAAAACAATTAGATGAAAGTCTCATTTTATGGAGATCAACTTCTCAGTGGATTGGCGGTATTTATTTTCTTTTTTCAATTTTACTATTGATTGATATTTTTGACAAAAATCTTAAGCAATCATTTACCGAATATTTATCTTTTAATTACAATGAAATTTTTAAACAATCACTCAAAATTATAATTATTTATTCATCATTAACCTTAATCATATTTATTTTATTTAAGACTATTAATTTAAGAACTTTTGATGCATTTAATTTATCACTGTCTATAATATCTTCTGGTGGTTTTTTACCTGTTAATAGAATTGATTATTTATTTGAAAGTGATTTGAGTAAAATTGTCTTATCATTTTCTATGATGTTATCATTTTTTAGTTTGTTTTTAGTTTATAATCTTGTCTTTTTTGATAAAAAAAAACTTAATTATTTGAGCGAAGACTTTAACCTTTTAATTTATTTATTAATTATAATTTCTTTTTCGTTTGTTTTTTTAAACTCAAGTAATAATTTTCCAACAATTTTAGTTTCAATATCAAGCAGTATTTCAAATATTGGTATCTCATTTAATAATACCCCAAATAATTTAATATTTATTTTTTTTATTATGGTTGTGATTGGTGGTTCTTTTTTTTCTACTAGTTCGGGCATAAGGTTTATAAAAATCTTAAGTTTGTTAAAATTTTCTTTAAATAATTTATTATCACACACCAAACCAAATCAAATCTATTCAAACAAAGTAACGTTAATAAATGAAAAGACTGAAAAATCAGATATAAATAAATATTTTTTTTCGATAATTATTTTTATAATTTCTTTATCCATTTTAACACTTTTTTTAACACTTTCAGATATCCAATTTGAAAATTCATTTAAACTTTCAATTTTGACAATTATGAATACTGTTAATTCAAGTATGTTTGACCTTGCGAATTTTGATTTTTATAGTCTTTCTTTCTTAACTAAGATTTATTTAATTATTTTCATGATAATAGGTAGAGTAGAGCTATTAACAATACTAATATTATTTAAAAAATATCTTTTCAAAAATTAAATTAGTATTATAAAGTATTTTCTTCTGCGCCCTTAGCTCAGCTGGATAGAGCATCGGTTTTCTAAACCGAGGGTCGGAGGTTCGAATCCTCCAGGGCGCGCCATCTTTAATTGATCAATATTGATGAGGTTATTTTACCATTGATGGTTGTATAACTTTCTGCTTTACTCAATTATTCAAAAATTACTTTTTGAATAATTTGTTAACAAATAAATAATAAAAAGAGGAAAATAATGTTTAAAATAATAAAACAATTGACTTCTGTAGTTGCTATGTTCGCTGTGCTTTTTGCATTTTCAACAGAAACAATGGCCGCTAAGAAATCAAAAACTCTTGAGAACACTAAAAAAAGAGGATTCGTAAGATGTGGTGTTTCTCAGGGTCTACCTGGATTTTCAAACGCAGATGAGTCTGGAAATTGGACAGGAATAGATGTTGATGTATGTAGAGCTGTTGCAGCTGCTACATTAGGAGATGCAACAAAAGTTAAGTTCACTCCTTTAAGTGCAAAAGAAAGATTTACTGCACTTACTTCAGGTGAAATTGACATTTTATCAAGAAACACAACTTGGACACTTTCAAGAGATGCTGACATTGGTTTAACATTTGTTGGTGTAAACTTTTATGATGGACAAGGTTTTATGGTAAGAAAAGGTTCAGGAATTGCATCTACAGGTGAATTTAAAAATGGAACCTCAGTTTGTACAAACTTAGGAACTACAACAGAGCTTAACATGAGAGACTTCTTTGATTCTAAAGGAATTTCATATGAGCCAGTAGTTTTTGAAAAAGCTGATGAAGTTGTAGCTGCTTATGATGCAGGTAGATGTGATACTTATACTACAGACAAATCTGGTCTTGCTGCACAAAGAACTAAATTGTCAGCTCCAGATGATCACGTAGTATTACCTGAAACTATTTCAAAAGAGCCACTTGGACCAGTTGTACGTCAAGGTGATTCTGTTTGGGAAGACATAGTAAGATGGTCTTTAAATACTATGATCGAAGCAGAGGAATATGGTGTTAACTCCTCAAATGCTGATATGATGAAAACTTCAAACAATCCAGCAATCAAAAGATTAGTTGGTGCTGAAGGTGAGTTAGGTGCAGCTTTTGGTTTAGATAACGAATGGAACTTAAGAATTATCAAACAAGTTGGTAACTACGGTGAAAGCTATAAAAGAAATATAGCAGACACTGGAATTCTACCTGATAGAGGTCCAAATGAATTATGGACTAAAGGTGGAATATTATACGTACCACCAGCAAGATAATTTTATTTCAAATTAATTAAAAAGGGCTAGATATTTCTAGCCCTTTTTTTTATTATAAATTCCGATGAACAACATTATAAAAAAATTTATACCTCAGATTTTAGCAATATTATTTGTTGTTCTTATTTTTGGGTTTTTAACCCTGAATGCACAGACCAATATGGATAATAGAGGTATTGATTTTGGTTTTGATTTTTTATCACAAGAGTCTTCATTTGATGTTCAATTTTCTTTAATTGAATATAGTGGATCAGACTCTTATTCCCGTGCTTTTCTAGTTGGCCTTTGCTTACACCTTCAATTCCAGCTCTAACACATTCTGCTACAAAAGTAGAAGTATATAAAGATAATGCTAGGACTAATGCTATTAATTCAGGTGGTAAACTTATTCCACCTTCGTATATATAAGAAATTTTTGATAATTTTTTAAGCTCAGGTAATTCAAATCCTAAAGATACTCCGCCAAATAAAAAAGACAAAAGAGGCAAAACAATTAATAGAGCTAATGAATAAAGGAGAACTGGAATTTGTTTACCTTGAGTGTCTCTTAATTTACTTGCATAATTCCTTAATACAATGATTGAAATTATTGCTGCAAGACCACAATATAAAAATACATTCAAATTTTCCCACACCATTGATGGTATGTAATAGCCTTTTACTGTCATATAAGTTACCCCAAACCATGCGTTAGCTTTCTCTGGCATTGGTAAAGCTCTAAGAGCTGCGTAATACCAAAAGAAGATTTGTAACAGTAAAGGAATATTTCTAAAAAATTCGACGTACCATGCAGCTGAGTTTTTTATTAGATAATTCGATGATAATCTTGCTACACCAATAATAACACCTAGTATTGTACAAATAATTATACTTATAAAAGAAACTAACAAAGTATTTAAAAGTCCAACTAGAAAAGCACGGGAATAAGAGTCTGATCCACTATATTCAATTAAAGAAAATTGAACATCAAATGAAGACTCTTGTGATAAAAAATCAAAA
>JACWEE010000050.1 GCA_014653665.1 Pelagibacterales bacterium SAG-MED34
TAAATATTTGTTACCTAAACAAATTAAAGATAACGGCGTTAAAGATAAAGAAATGAATTTAAGTGATGACATTATTAAAGAAGTAATAAGAGGTTACACTAAAGAGTCTGGAGTAAGAAATCTAGAAAGAGAAATTTCGAAAATTGCACGAAAAGTCGTTAAGAAAATTGTTGCTGGAGAAGAAAAAGAAGTCAATGTAAATAATAAAAATTTGTCTGACTTTCTTGGAGTTGCAAAATTTAATTTTGGTGAATTAGAGACTGATGATAAAGTCGGTATTGTTGTTGGACTTGCTTGGACAGAGTATGGTGGGGAGATACTTAAAATTGAAACAGTAACTATGCCCGGTAAAGGTAGAATGCAAATTACAGGTAAGCTTGGTGATGTAATGCAAGAGTCAGTTAAAGCTGCAAAATCTTTTGTAAGATCTAAATGTCTTGAATATGGAATTATTCCTCCATTATTTGAAAAGAAAGATTTTCACATTCATGTTCCCGAAGGTGCCACTCCTAAAGATGGTCCATCAGCGGGTGTTGGAATGGTTACGTCAATTGTATCTTCAATTACAAATATCCCAGTAAGAAAAGATTTGGCAATGACTGGAGAAGTTACTTTAACAGGTCAGGTTCTACAAATTGGTGGATTAAAAGAAAAATTATTAGCAGCACATAGAGCTGGAATTAAAGAGGTTTTAATACCAAAAGAAAATGAAAAAGATCTTGTGGATATGCCAAAAAAAATATTGGATGATATTAAAATCACTCCAGTAGAACATGCAGATCAAGTAATTAAAATAGCTCTAACAAAAGAATTAAAACCCACTGAATGGGTTGAAGTAGACATAACTAAAAAAGACGATAAATCACAAGCTAGTATTCAGTAATAATCAAACTCATCAAAATGGAACTAATGTTAGGCTTTTTGGTATTAATATTTTTAGCTATTTATTTATTAAGACCTATTTCCAAACAAGAGAAAGATAACTTTGAAAATAAGTCAAATTGGAGGGGTGGATTTTAATAATTTGCCTCTATTTTAAAGTAATTAATAAATCTTGACGTTATTATTGTAAAAGATATAAATCACGTTACTTTTGGGTTATGGGCGGTTAGCTCAGTTGGTAGAGCATCTCGTTTACACCGAGGGGGTCATAGGTTCGAGTCCTATACTGCCCACCAAAAGTCAAAGTGGGGGTGTAGCTCAGTTGGTTAGAGCGATCGCCTGTCACGCGATAGGTCGAGGGTTCGAGTCCCTTCACTCCCGCCACTTTTTTTCCATAAAATTTCTGCAAATTAATAAAACATTGATATTGTTGGCTTATTTTGGCTACTCCTCATAAACAATTGAAATTGTTATGTTTTTTTTATTGAAAAATGTGACGTATCAGCGCTTCACGAACAATTAAAAAATGATATATAGACCTCAATGTTATCTGATTTTTTGCAAGATTACCTTTCTATAATAATTTTCTTAGTCCTAGCTTTAGGTTTGAGTTGCGCTTTTGTGGTTGTTAATTTTGTTCTTTCGCCAAAAAAAACCTGACCCTGAAAAACTTTCTGCTTATGAGTGTGGATTTGAACCATTTGAAGACTCTAGAATGGAGTTTGATGTAAGATTTTAT
>JACWEE010000051.1 GCA_014653665.1 Pelagibacterales bacterium SAG-MED34
TTAATGATAGACTTCCATTACTAACACTTGCAAACCATTTAACAGATTATCCAACTCCTAAAAATTTAAATTACTGGTGGACATTTGGTGGAATTCTTACTTTTTGCTTAATCACTCAAATAATTACAGGTATTGTTTTGGGTATGCATTACGTAGCGCATGCTGATTTAGCGTTCCAGAGCGTAGAACACATAATGAGAGATGTAAATTATGGTTGGTTAATAAGATACGTACATGCAAATGGAGCATCTATGTTTTTCTTAGCTGTTTATATTCATATCTTTAGATCTTTGTATTATGGTTCATATAAATCACCAAGAGAAGTAATTTGGATTATAGGTATGTTGATTTATTTCCTTATGATGGCAACTGCATTTATGGGGTATGTTCTTCCTTGGGGACAAATGAGTTTCTGGGGTGCAACAGTAATTACAAACTTATTTAGTGCTATTCCTTTAGTAGGGGAGAGTATCACGAATTGGCTTTGGGGAGGTTACTCAGTTGATAATCCAACTTTAACAAGATTTTTTAGCTTACACTATTTGTTTCCTTTTTTAATTTTAGGATTAGTAGTTCTTCACATTTGGGCACTACACGTACCTGGAAACAACAACCCTATTGGAATAGACATAAAAAAACCATCTAAGGATACCGTCCCATTTCATCCGTATATAGTGATTAAAGATGCATTTGCACTTTTAATATTTTTATTAATATTTGCTTTCTTTGTATTCTTTTCTCCTAATATACTAGGTCATGCAGACAATTATATTGAGGCAAACCCACTAGTCACGCCTGCTCACATTGTACCTGAATGGTACTTATTACCATTCTATGCAATCTTAAGATCAGTCCCGGATAAACTGCTTGGAGTGATTGCGATGTTTGCTGCAATATTTGTATTAGTGATTTTACCTTGGTTAGATACTTCAAAAGTTAGATCAACTGTTTTTAGACCTATTTACAAACAGTTCTACTGGTTTTTAGTTGCTGATGTATTAATACTTGGCTATGTGGGAGCAATGCCAGCTGAGGGCTTGTACTTATTGATAGCAAGAGTAGCAACAGCCTATTACTTTGCACACTTTTTAATAATTTTACCTTTCTTGGGCATGAAGGAAAAAACTACCCCATTACCTCTTAGTATAACGGAGCCTGTATTGGGGGGATCGGCTGATATGGCGATGGCTAGAAATAATTCTGATCTTAAAGAGAAACTGTGAGAATCTTTTTAAAATTAATATTCTTATTCGTTATAATTTCATCATTAATTTTATCGAGAGCAAATGCAGCTGGTGAACAACAAGAACCATTAAAAGTTGATTGGTCTTTTAAGAGCTTTTTTGGCAAATTCGATAGAGCTTCTCTTCAAAGAGGATATCAAGTTTATACAGAAGTTTGTGCCTCATGCCACTCACTTAAACATTTAAGTTATAGAAATCTTGCAGAAAAAGGTGGACCAGAGTTTACAGAACTTGAGGCTAAAGCGATTGCCTCAAATTTCGAAGTAACAGATGGACCAAACAGTGATGGAGAAATGTTCGAAAGACCAGCTAAATTATCTGATAAATTTGTGATGCCTTATGCAAATGTTCAGGAAGCA
>JACWEE010000052.1 GCA_014653665.1 Pelagibacterales bacterium SAG-MED34
TAAATTTATTATTTTTGATAAGGATATTTTGTTCTAAGCGCATTATCATCTGGATTGCTGTTATATGGGTGTTCACTAACTTATGGATTTTCTGAAAGCACAAATTTTGATCAAATACTTATAAACTCTACTGAATTTACTTATGGTACCACGTTTGGGATAGTCTTTATTTTAGTTGGTCTTGCATTTAAAATATCAGCTGTACCTTTTCATATGTGGGCTCCAGATGTTTATCAAGGCTCCCCAACATCTGTAACATTATTCTTTGCTATACTTCCAAAAATAGCTGCGCTCTCTGTATTCATTAAGTTTTTATACACACCTTTTGGCATTTTAGCTTTTTGAATTGATTTTTTTAAGTTAGTTGTTTCATCTTTACCGTCTTCGATTTCACCCAATTCTTTTTGGATAGCCTTTAATTGTTCATTTAAATAATATTCACGTTGAGTTTTTTCCATTTGAGTTTTAACTCTTCCTCTAATTCTTTTTTCAACACCAATTATACTAGTTTCATTTTCCATAATTTTAATTATGGCGTTTAATCGTTTTTTAACATCATTGGTTTCAAAAATTTGTTGTTTTTCAGAAATCGAAGCCACTATATGTGATGCAATATTGTCTGCAATTTGAGATGGGTCTTTTAGTTGCTTAATTGTATTTATTGTTTCGTTAGAAATTTTTTTATTAATAGATGTTAACTTTTCTAGTCTTCTTAAAGCGGTTGCTGCTAATGGAAACAGGTCTTCATCCTTAGAGAGGACATCGTTAAAATAAGTATAGTCACAAGTAATAAATTTTTCATTATCTTTAAAATCTAAAATTTTAACTCTTTTTATTCCTTCTACTAAAACCTTAACTGTGCCATCTGGTAATTTTAATAATTGTAAAATATTTCCTTCACATCCATACATAAAAACATCAGTTTTACTTGGATCATCAATTTCAGAATTTTTTTGAGTGACTAGTATGATTTTTTTGTCTTTCTTCATTACTTCGTTTAATGCAGAAATTGATTTATCTCTTCCTACAAATAATGGAATAACCATGCTTGGAAAAACTACGATATCTCTTAAGGGAAGTAACGGCAGTGAGATTTTAACATCCATATTGCTAATATGGATATTATATTTTATTTTGCAATAGGTTTTTGCTATTTATTAAGGATATTAAGCCGCTGTAGTCTTATTAGACTTAGATTTATTGTCACCTTTTGAATGAACCAAAATAGGTTGGGATTGACCTTTTGCTGCACTTGCATCAACAATTACTTCATCAATATCTTCTCGGCTTGGTAAGTCGTACATTGTTTTTAACAAAATATTTTCCAAGATCGATCTTAATCCTCTTGCACCTGTTTTTTTCTTTATAGCTTTTTGAGCTATTTCTTTTAGAGCATTTTCTTTAAATATTAATTTAGCTCCATCTAATTTAAATAATTCTTGATATTGTTTTGTTAAAGAATTTTTTGGTTCTTGTAATATTTTTATTAAAGATTTTTCATCTAAATCTTCGAGTGTAGCAATCATGGGTAATCTACCAATGAATTCTGGGATTAGTCCAAATTTCAATAGATCCTCAGGTT
>JACWEE010000053.1 GCA_014653665.1 Pelagibacterales bacterium SAG-MED34
CATATTCTGAGTTATCTGACGAGCAAAATCTAAGATAATACCAAGATGAAATAGAATTAGTAGGAGATCAATTTTTTAAAAAAGGTGACTCAAAACATTTAGTAAAAGTTGGACCTTCAGAATCAATGTCGAAATCAAAAAAAAATGTTATTGATCCTGAAAATATAATTAAGAATTATGGAGCTGATGCAGTGAGACTTTTTATATTATCAGATAGCCCTCCAGAAAAAGATGTGCAGTGGTCAGATCAAGGAATGATGGCTTCATATAAATTTTTACAAAAACTATGGATACTACATAATAAAATTAAAGAAAAAATTGAAAATGAATTTGATGAAAGTAAAGAAAGTGAAAGTTTAGAAAAATTTACTAATCAAATGATAAATAAAATAACTAATAATTTAGAAGGTTTTAATTATAATGTTATTATAGCTAATATTTATGAAACATATAATTTTATTAATAAAATAATTGAGAAAAAAATAGACGGTAAAATTATTAAAAAAAATTATAAAAAGATTTTAATTCTATTTTCACCAGCCATACCTCACTTTGCAGCTGAGTGCTTGGAAGATTTAAAATCAAAAGATGAAATGAAATGGCCGAAAGCAGACAAAAATAATTGCGGTATCTAAAACTTTTAAAATTGATCATATTTTACCATTAGTTGAGTATGGTCATTTAGATTATGGTGAAAATAAAGTTCAAGAAGCGGTAGAGAAATGGACGGATGTTAAAAATCAGAATGATAAAATTAAATTGCATTTAATTGGAAAATTACAAACAAACAAAGTTAAATATGCTGTAAAAATATTTGACTATATTCATTCACTAGATAGTGAAAAATTAGCTAAAAAAATTGCAGAAGAACAACTGAAACAAGATGTTAAGCCTAAAATTTTTATTCAAATAAACCTAGGAAAAGAAAGTCAAAAATCTGGGATAATGAAAGAGAATTTGGTAGAGTTTTATAATTATTCTAAAAGTTTGGGTTTGGATATAATTGGCACAATGTGCATCCCACCTTTTGACGAGGATAGCTCAATTTATTTTCCTCAAATGAGTGAAGTAAATCAAAAAATAAATTTAGATGAAATAAGCATGGGAATGTCTTCAGATTACTTAAATGCAATTGAATTTAAATCAACATTTTTAAGAATTGGGTCTAATATATTTGGTCAAAGAGGTTAGATTAACTTAATTTTAGTATTTTTATTGATTAGTTTTATCAAAATTAAAAAGTCTTTTTTTTGTAGTGCTACACACCCCAATGTTGGTTGATATTTCTTTGTTAAATGTAAGAAAATTGCACTTCCTCTGCCAATTTTTGGGTTTTTTGTATTGTAATTTATTGGAATAAAAAAATCATATTTATAATCTTTTCTAAATAATTTTTCATGTTCAATATTTTTATTAACTTTTATTAACTTATTATAATATTTTTTATTATTAATATCATCACACCATCCCATATTTTTTTTAATAGGTATGCATTTTAATTTTGTTGATGGTTTTATGTGTCTATCATTCCTATAGTATAAATTACCAAGTGAATATGTTCCAATTGGAGTTTTTTTATC
>JACWEE010000054.1 GCA_014653665.1 Pelagibacterales bacterium SAG-MED34
TCTTTAAAAATTAATAAATATAATCAAAAATATTTAGCATCAGAACATTCATCGCAAATAGTAGTGTTTGATTTTTTAACTCTTTTTGGAATTGTTTTATTTTCATTTGTCATTTTATTTCCATTTTATATGATGTTGATTACAAGCTTTAAAACTCAAGCTGCTTTGTTAATTAATCCTTTAGATTTTAGTATTAATTTTAACCAGGACTTTAAGGAATTATTTAAGTCTTACTTTGTGATATTTGATACATATAAATTTGGTAGATACATACTTATAAGTACATTTGTTTCAGTCGGGACAGTCATAGTTACATTGCTATTTGCAATACCAGCTGCTTATGCTGTAGCAAGGTTAAATTTTTTTGGAAAAAATTTTCTGTCGACTTCAATTTTAATTATCTATATGTTTCCTGCTATTGTATTGGTTATTCCTTTGTATACCGTTTTTAGTCAATTAGGGTTAAGGAACTCAGTTGGTGGTTTATTAATTGTTTACACAGCAACTACTTTGCCAGTTGCAATTTATATGTTACAAGGTTACTTTAGAAGTATTCCCAAAGAACTAGAAGAAGCAGCAATCATGGATAAATTAAATTGGTTTGGCATAATTATAAAAATAATTTTGCCTTTAAGTATACCTGCAATCTCATCAGTTGCTTTATATGTCTTTATGATTGCGTGGAATGAGTTTTTATTTTCTCTTATGTTCTTAGATAATCCAAACTCATTTACCTTATCAAGGGCAATACAATATCTTAGTGGTGATGCCGAAACACCAAGACAATATCTAATGGCTGGCTCAGTAGTTGTTACAATACCTGTTTTGTTAATTTTTGTATACTTTGAAAAATATTTAGTAAGTGGTCTTACTGCAGGAAGTGTAAAGGGTTAATGGAAGATTTTATCAAATCAGCAAAGAAAGTTTTATTGGGTAATAAAAAAAAAGGATACACATTGCCAACTAATAACAAATTGTACCCAGCACAATGGAATTGGGACTCAGGTTTCATTGCTTTAGGATATTCACATTTTAAACTTAAATATGCACTAGATGAAATAAAGACACTAATAAGAGGTCAATGGAAAGATGGAATGATACCCCATATTTTGTTTCACGATTTAAATACCAATTATTATCCAAACCATTCTGTTTGGGCTTGTGGAAATAAAATACATTCATCTGGTATTACTCAACCACCAATTCTTGCAATAATTTTAAAACTAATCTTAGATAAAAAAAGAATTAATAATAAAGATAAAGCTGAATTTAAAAAAATAGTTAAGGGAATATTAAAATATCATAAATGGTTTATTAAATTTAGAGATCCAAATAATTCTGGATTAGTCTCAATTTTACACCCCTGGGAGAGTGGTTACGATAATTCACCATTATGGGATGAGCCAATGAGTAAAGTAAAAATACCAAAAAATCTAAAATACAAAAGGGGAGACAACAAAGTTGTAAATCCTGAATATAGACCTTTAGATATTGACTATGATAGATACGTAACTATTAAAAATCATTTAAGAAAAAATAATTATAATCCAAAAAAACTTT
>JACWEE010000055.1 GCA_014653665.1 Pelagibacterales bacterium SAG-MED34
AGACTTGGTCCTGGAAGCTGGAAGTTAGGATCAATATATAATTCAAACTTTAAATCTGGTGCAGAGATAAAAGAAATATTAAATCAAATCTGTGAAACAACTGGCCAATCTGCAGGATATTGGGTTAAAGCTGGATCAAAAAAGGTTTGTTTATATAGAGTAAATTCTAAATCTGAGCTTAATCATTATGTTGTTGAAGGTGCAACTTTTGATCTAAGTTCAGCAACCGGTAAAGTTTTAAGGGCATATACTGAGGAAACTAGCGATTTAAAAAATATAATTGATAAAAAAGGTTATATTTATACAACTGGTGAGAGATTAGAAAATATAGCAAGTGTTGCAATACCAATTTTTGATGTTCAAAATAATTTTAGAGGTACTTTAAGTGTCTCAGGTTGGAAACAATTTTTTACCACTAAAACTGTATTAAAGTTTTATAAAATTTTATTAGGGTACAAGAAACAAATTAGGGTATTAATATAATTCAGTGAACATTAAAACTTCAAATCTTAAAAAATATTTAAAAGATAAAAAATCTTATAAAGCACCCTCATGTCATGATCCATTGTCTGCAAAGATAATTGAAAAACATGGATTTAGAGTTCCTTTTATAGGAGGATTTGCACTTTCTTCAGCTAGCCTAGGCTATCCTGATGCAAGTATAATTACTGAGAAAGAATTAGTTGACGCGACAAAGGTTATTTGTAGTCAAACTAAAAATCCAATTATTGTTGATGGAGATACCGGTTTTGGGGGCTTGGCTAATGTATATAAAACTGTAAAAGATTTAGAGCAAGTGGGTGCCTCAGCAGTAATACTAGAAGATCAAGAGTTTCCAAAAAGATGCGCATTAACAAAAAAAATTAAACTACTAGATCTTAAAAACTCAGAAAAAAGAATTAAAACTGCAATTAAAGCAGCGAAAGAAAGCAATAATATCTTAATATTTGCTAGGACTGACGCTCTTAGTGCTGGATCGTTAAAAGAAGCTATTAAAAGAGCAAAATCATTTAGAAAATTAGGTGCAGATGCAATATTTATAACAGGAATTAATACTCTTGAAGAAATTAAATTAATCAAACGAAATTTAAAAAGTATCCCATTAATAATAAATATTACCCAAGATATAAAATTTGATTTAGTTGATATAAAGAAAAATGATTTCAAGTTCATTCTTTATTCACAGCAACTCTTAAATAGCTATATTGATACTACCAATGCTACCTTAAAATTAATTAAAAATAATAAAAATCCAAAATTTAAAAACAAAGCCTCAGATACCTTGGCTTTGTTAAATTTTAAAAAGTACTTGGCAATAGAGGAAAACTGAATATGAAAGAATATTATTTAGCTTTTAAGCGAAGTTTCAAGAGCATTATTATTGGTATAATTGGTGGGTTTATTGGTACGTTAATTAATTTACCTCTACCTTGGTTGTTAGGAGCATTATTACTAAATCTTTTAGTCTCTTTTAGTAGTTATAAGGTTACTTTTGATAAAAAAATTT
>JACWEE010000056.1 GCA_014653665.1 Pelagibacterales bacterium SAG-MED34
TAATTTAACATTGTTTGCAACAAACTTGAATAATGCCATTTCTTTAAAAATAACATTTTTATCTTCTCTTTTAAAATCTGCTACTTTATGGACTGGAACTAATTTTTTTAATTGAAGTTTAATCTGATCTACAACTTGGGGAGTACCAGTAGTAACAATTGTTATTCTAGAAATATTTTGTTTCTGATCAACCTCTGCTACTGCTAAAGACTCAATATTGTAACCTCTTCCAGAAAATAACCCAACTACACGCGCTAAAACACCAGCTTCATTATCTACCCACACAACTATAATATGCGTATCAAGCTTCTGTTTTTTTCCTGCAGAACTATATGCTGATTTTGAATTTGCCATTAAACCAGTGTTCTACCCTTTCCTGTAATCTTTTTCTCTTTTTGATCTTTAGGACCAAGTAACATTTGATTATGAGGTTTGCCAGATGGTATCATTGGAAAGCAGTTTTCTTGTTTGTCTACAAGACAATCAAATATAACTGGACGATCTGTGTTTAACATTTCAATGATCTTATCATCTAACTCCTCTGGTGTTTTTGCTCTTATACCAACACACCCATATGCTTCTGCCATTTTAACAAAATCTGGCAACGCGGCTGTATAACTTTCTGAATAATTTTTATCATGTAGTAATTCCTGCCATTGTCTCACCATTCCCATGTACTCATTATTCAAAATAAATATTTTTATAGGTAAATTATACTGAACTGCGGTTGACATTTCCTGCATAGTCATCAAAACAGATGCCTCACCTGCAATATCAATTACTAATTTCTTAGGATGAGCAATTTGGACTCCAACTGCTGCTGGTAATCCATATCCCATCGTACCAAGACCTCCAGAAGTCATCCATCTATTTGGTTTATTGAATTTGTAGTGTTGAGCAGCCCACATTTGATGTTGACCTACTTCAGTTGTTATATAGGTATCTTTATCTTTAGTAAGTTCATATAATCTTTCAATTGCATATTGAGGTTTAATAGTTTCTTCACTACCAATGTAGTCTAGTGATCTTTTAGATCTCCATTTCTGAATTTGTTCCCACCAATTAGATATTTGATGTTTGTTTGATTTAGAAAAATTATTTTTAGATTTTTTAAGAGTTTTTAATGTTGATGTTAAAACTGACTTAATATCTCCAACAATTGCTAAATCTACTTTTACATTTTTATTTATTGACGATGGATCTATATCAATATGAACTTTTTTAGATTTAGGAGAGAACTCGTCAATCTTACCAGTAATTCTATCATCAAACCTAGCACCAACATTTATCATTAGGTCGCATGAATACATGGCGTTGTTTGCTTCGTAGGTTCCATGCATACCTAGCATTCCTAAAAATTGATTATCATCAGCAGGGAAACAACCAAGACCCTGTAAAGTTGAAGTTATTGGAAAACCTGTTGCATATACAAGTTCTCTTAAAAGCTCACTCGCTTTTGTTCCTGAATTTATTACTCCACCACCGGTATAAAAA
>JACWEE010000057.1 GCA_014653665.1 Pelagibacterales bacterium SAG-MED34
TTCATAAAATTTAAGGTTTGTCCCTCTATAATATTTATTTTTTGCTGAATAAATTTTGTTGTTTTTAATAAATAATAAATTTGAAGTTCCAGTTTCAAATATTTTATTATTTACACATAAAGCTATGTCTTCTTTAGATGTATTCATTTTGGATAGATAACCTAGTATTTTTTTGTATTTTAAATTTTTATACTCAGGTTTCACTCTTTCATAGTGGACTAATTTTATACCAAATTTTTGGTTGAGTTTAACTTTGTCTCTAAGAGATATTGAAATAGTTTTTTTATTTAAAGCAACTCTAAGTAAATGATTATAAGATTTTGTTTTATCTATATTTTCATTTATTAGTTTTAATATATTACTTTTTATTCCTTTTTCATAAATCTTATAGGCCTTTAATGATTTTATTAAATTGTCAATGTGTGTTTTAAAAAAAAGAATTTTAGGTGGCTTATTATAGATCCACATTGTTGTAAAAACTCCATCCTTGTTCCATAGATCATCAAACTCAACTTCTTTAAAGTTTTTACGCTGATAAGATTTTTTTAATAAGTATTTTACCATTATTTGTCAAAAAAGATTCTGGGTGAAACTGAAATCCATATACATCATCTTGAGTATTTTCGAAACCCATTGCAATATCAGATTTTGTACATCTCATTGTGATATTAAAGTTTTCATTCATAAAAGGTTCTTTTAACTTTAGGGAATGATACCTACCAACCTTAAAAATTGAATTTTTTTTAAAAATAGAATGATTGCTTGTAACTTTTACAGTTGATTGAAAACCATGGTAAATATTTTTTTGCTGAATAATTTTTCCATTTTCACTATGTAAGATCAATTGATAACCTAGACAAATACCAATAATTTTTTTTGATCCTTTGAATTTGTTATAAATCTTTATAGATGTTGGATAATCTTTAGGTGATCCTGGTCCTGGAGAAAATACTATTGTTTTACATTTATCTAATAATTTTTTATTTATATCAAAGTAATTTGAGCAATATACTTCATCAAATTCAGAAAATTGATGAACTACGTTCCAAGTAAATGAATCTTGATGATCAATAATATAAATCATTTAAATAATTCCAAAAGTGATTTTGCTTTAATAAAGTTTTCGTTAAATTCTTTCTTTGAATTACTATCCAATACAACTCCAGAAGCTGCAGATACTTCTGATCTATTTTTAAAATTTAAAATTGATCTAATAATTATATTAAACCTCATATCTTCATTAGTTTCCAAAAGAAATTTACTGAATTAATTGTAGATTTATTTTTGTACTTTGTGCATATTTTAATTTGGTAAGTTTCTCCTTCTCTAATTTTTCTAGAAAATGCATCAAATATTTTTTGGTATTTGTTAAATTCTATATTTAGTTTGAAAGGGCTAAGAATTTTAGTTTTTTGAAAAACTTCTTTGAATTCAGCTTTTTTTAAATTTGAATGAATTTTAATTTTGTTTCTAATTTTAA
>JACWEE010000058.1 GCA_014653665.1 Pelagibacterales bacterium SAG-MED34
CAGAGAAAGAATTTTCAGCATATAATTTTGAATATGCCAATACTAATAATTTATTTAAAATATTTGAAATGCTTGAAGAAGAAACGAAATTATTAGTTGAAAAAAAAATTTCTCTTCCAGCTTATGATCAATGTTTAAAATGTAGTCATGTCTTCAATATTTTAGATGCAAGAGGGGTGATTAGCGTAGCACAAAGATCTGAATATATTGCAAGAATAAGGGAACTAACTAAATCAATTGGGAAAGTTTGGATTGAAAGCCAAAGTTAATGTCAGAATTATTTGTAGAGTTATTTAGTGAAGAAATTCCTGCAAGGCTTCAAATAAACGCAAGGAATGGATTAAAAAAAAAATATTAAAAATTTTTTTGTTGATAACCAAATCAAATTCAATGAAAATTTCAATGTTTATTCAACACCAAATAGATTAGTTCTACATGTTGATAAAATCCCTAATGAAATCCAATTAAGCTCAGAGGAAATTAAAGGCCCAAATGTTAATGCTCCTGAAAAAGCATTAGAGGGATTTATTAGATCAAACAATACGATATTAGAAAAAATCTTTAAAAAAAATACTGAGAAAGGTGAATTCTACTTTTTTAATAAAGAGTCTAGAAAAATAAAAGTTTCAGATTTACTAGAAAAAAATTTAAGTGAAATCTTAAAAAAGATTGCTTGGAATAAATCAATGAAATGGGCAAATTATGATCTTTATTGGGGAAGACCTCTTAAATCTATTTTAGCAATATTTAATAAAAAACCTCTAAATTTTGATTTTAACCACATAAATAGCTCCAACAAAACTTTTATAGATAAATCACTAGAAGAAGGTATGAAAATTTTTAACGACTTTCATTCGTATTTAAAATTTTTTAAACAAAAAGGTATTTTAATTGATCAAGATTTAAGAAAAAAAATAATACAAAATAAGATTAATGAAATAGTTAATAAAAAAAATTTAAAAATCGAACAGAATGACAGGCTTATAGATGAAATAGTAAATATAGTTGAAAAGCCGGCTGTAATTGTTTGTGATTTTGACAAAAAATTTTTAAATATACCAAGTGAAATATTGATTACGACTATGCAAAGTCATCAAAAATATTTACCAATTTTTGACAAAAAAAATAATCTAACAAATAATTTTTTTGTAGTTTCAGATATAAAAGACACAAAAGGATTTGTTAAATTAGGAAATGAGAGAGTGATTGAAGCAAGATTAAGCGATGCTGAGTTTTTTTGGGAAAAAAATAAAACCCAAAATTTAGTTAAACAAGTAGATAAATTAAAAAATATAAATTATTTTAAAGGTTTAGGATCTTACTTTGACAAAATTCAGCGTATGAGAAAGTTATCATCATTAATTTCTGATGATTTTTTAATTAGTAAAGATAAAATTGAAATAGCTTCATCAATTTGTAAAGTTGATTTAATGTCTGATCTTGTTGGAGAGTTTCC
>JACWEE010000059.1 GCA_014653665.1 Pelagibacterales bacterium SAG-MED34
TCATCTTTTGCCCTTTTAATACCCTTAGTTTTAGTAGGATCAGTAATGGGTGGCGTGGCTTCAGTTGTTGAGGCAGGCGCTATTACAGCAATGGTTGCGTTATTAACAGGCGTATTTGTTTACCGAACAATTAAATGGAAAGAGTGTACTGGTGCTTTTCGTAGGGCATTCCGTAACTCAGCAATGGTTTTTATTATCATAGCTGCGTCCGGACCTTTTAGTTGGTTGCTTACTTCTTTAGGTGCAATCGGTGATCTGGAGAGATGGCTTTTAAGTCTCACTGAATCTCCCATTATTTTTATTTTAGCAGTGATACTATTTATTTTTCTTCTTGGAACGGTAATGGACTCTGCGGTAAATATTATTATAGTTGGCCCAGTTCTAGTCAATGTTATGGCTCAAGCTGGCTTTCCAGAGGTACAAGCAGCTATAGTTGTAATAGTTGGTTTCTTAATAGGATCAGTAACACCACCTGTCGGTGTCGCTTACTTTACTGCTGCAACAATAGCGCAAGTCCGTTTAGAAAAGGTAGCTATTGCATTAATTCCTTATCTGATTGGTCTATTTGTACTTTTATTTTTAATCCTCGTTATTCCAGGGTTGACCATGTTTCTTCCAAACTTAATGAGCAATTAGAAATATGTTTAAATTTTTTAACACCATTGACCGTTTTATCCATCGCATGTTGGAAGCCATGTGTTCACTCTTTTTGGCTTCGATGGTTGGTTTCACTCTCTATAACGTAATCATGCGATATGTTTTTAATAACCCTCCTGTTTGGGGAGATTTGTTAACAGTATTAAGTAATATTTGGCTAATGTTTATAGCACTTGCTCTGACAGCGAGGGATAATGAACACATAGCTTTAAATTTAATATATGAAAAATTACCCAGTAAACTTTCGTTATATATACGACAGTTCTGGAAAATTATGATTATGGTAATTGGTATTGTCTTGATAATTTATGGAGTTGAACTTGTAGAAGGGATGCGTGGAAAGTATTGGGAAATGTGGTATTTTGAAATTAGCTTCCAAGGTATTGAGTTCAAAGAGAATTATATGCCAAAGAAATACGCAGTTGCGATCTTACCGTTAGCAGGATTTTTAACGACAATTGGTGCTGCAATTTCTCTTATGAAAAAGACTTAGTTCTTAAAAATATTTCTACTTAACCTTTGCCTCTCCAAGGTATTGTTCTATCAATTATTTTTCTTAAAGTTATATCAAATAATAATCCTAACATTCCCATAATGAAAATTGTTATCCAAATTACCTCATATTGAAAATATTTTTTTGCAACATTTTCAACAAATCCAATACCTGTTGTTCCAGCTAAAAATTCAGCAGCAACCAAAGTTCCCCAACACATTCCAACAGCGACTCTAATTCCAGTCAATATTTCAGGTAAAGAATTTGGAAATATAACATGTCTTAGTATTTG
>JACWEE010000006.1 GCA_014653665.1 Pelagibacterales bacterium SAG-MED34
AAAAATCAGTTACAATTTATAGTTTAGATTAATAATTAAATTAAGCCTGTGGGGGCGTTAGCCCCCACCATAAACTTTCATGTAAAGTTTTAAAAAATCTCGACACACTCACGACACAGTTGGTGATAAATTTTACTAATTGAACTAATACTTGCATTTCTAAAAACCGCTATCTATAATGATTTTTTAACAGGCGGGCATAGCTCAGTGGTAGAGCGTCTCGTTGCCAACGAGAAGGTCGTGGGTTCGAGTCCCATTGCCCGCTCCAAAAATTATGATTATTTGGATCGCCTCTTATCCCAAAAGTGGAAATACATATTTAAGATCTTTTATTTCTTCATATTATTTTTCAAAAAAAGGAAAATTTGATTTTGATTTACTTCTAAATATTCTTCAATTTCCATCAATTAAATTTTCAAAAAAAAAAATTAATTCTGAACAAGAAGCAAGTCAAAGTTGGATTTATAATCAGCAACAGTTTTTTTCTGGAGAAAAAGTACATTTTATAAAAACGCACAGCAACCTTAATGAATATAAAGGAAATAGTTTTACTACAGAAAATTTATCACTTGGTGGGATTTATATAGTTAGAGATCCTAGAAATTTAATAACATCTATGACACATCATTATTCACTTAATTATGATCAAGCATATTTAAAGATAATAAATAAAAATCAAACTCTTCTGGAAAAGTCTACAGATGCTGATTATAGTAATTTCACCTTTTTAGGATCATGGTCTAGTCATTATAAATCCTGGAAAAATACAAATGATTTTAAAACTTTATTTATTAAGTATGAGGATTTAGAGAATAATAAGTTTGATACATTTAAAAAAATAATAAATTTTGTAAATACTTTAAAAAATAATAACCAACCAATTAATGAAAAAAAACTTATCAATTCTATAAATTCTACAAATTTTTCTAATTTAAAAAATAAAGAGGAAAATGAAGGTTTTGAGGAAAGTGTGTATTCTAAATCTGGAGAAAAAAAACGATTTTTTAATTTAGGATTTAACAATAGGTGGCAAAAAATTCTTCCAAAAAATATTCTAAACAAACTAAATAATACTTTGCAAAATGAATTAAATGAATTAGGTTATGAGATTAATGAATGATTTAGCAGACAAAAAGTGTATTCCTTGTGAAGGAGGTATTCCTAGCTTTAACTTAGAGGAAATTCACAAGTATCTTAAAAAAGTTGATGGATGGGATGTGGAGTCTGTAGATGAAAAAGATTACTATATTATTAAGAATTTTAAATTTAATAATTTTTTAGAGAGCCAATCATTTGTTAATAAAGTTGGAGAAATTGCAGAACAAGAAGGTCACCATCCAGATATATGGTTTGGTTGGGGATATGCAAAAATAAAAATACAAACGCATGCTATTAATGGGCTACACGAAAGTGATTTTGTGCTTGCTGCAAAAATTGATAGAGTTGACTAAGTCTTAATGTTTAAAGTGCCTTGTTTTTGAAAAAACTAGTATAACACCTAATTTATCTGCAAATTTTATAATTTCTTTATCCCGTATAGACCCAGATGGCTGAATAATTGCACTTACTCCATTTTGAACCAAAGTTTCTATTCCATCCACGAAAGGAAAAAATGCGTCTGATGCTCCTATGATTATGTCCTCATCATTAATTTTTTGGAACTTCCTCATTTTATCTATTGCTATTTTACAACTATCTAACCTACTTGGTTGACCCGATCCTATTCCAATGGTTGAACTATTTTTAGTTAAAACAATTGCATTAGATTTTACATTTCTACATACATTGAATGCGAAAAGTAGATCATCAAAAATTTTTTTTGAGGGCTTAATTTTAGAAACAACTTTAAAATTATCTTTACTAAAAATCTTGTTGTCCGAATTTTGGATCAATAAGGAGTCAAAGTTACTTGTTATATTGTTAAATTTTTCTCTTTTTAATTTTGATGCATCGATTAATCTTAAATTTTTCCTTTTTTTTAAAATTTTTAGAGAGTTTTTATCAAAACCAAGTCCAATGATTACTTCTAAAAATATTTTACTTAATTCTGAGGCTATTTTTTTATTTACTCTAAAATTACATGAAACAATTCCTCCAAATGCACTTATTGGATCACATGCCAGAGCTTCTTTATAACTTTCTATTTTATTCTTATTTACCGACACACCGCATGGGTTAGCATGTTTAATTATTACAGTACCAGTATTTTTTGGGAGTGTTTGCGATATATTCAAAGCTGCATAAATATCATTGTAATTATTATAACTTAATTTTTTTCCACCTAACTGAAATATATCTAAGCTATTATTTTTGCTATAGATCGCTGATTGCTGATGGGGGTTTTCACCATATCTCAAAACTTCTACTAAGTTTCCATGAATAGTTTTCTTTTGTGGAAAATTATTTTTATTCTCAGTATTCAA
Organism: Pelagibacterales bacterium SAG-MED34; assembly: GCA_014653665.1. Lineage (GTDB taxonomy): Bacteria > Pseudomonadota > Alphaproteobacteria > Pelagibacterales > Pelagibacteraceae > Pelagibacter. The sequence goes on from JACWEE010000006.1 coordinate 2,424, forward strand.
ATATTCTGAAATTACAGAGTCGTAGTATGCTGTTAAATTAAATGCCTCTTGAGATAGTTTTTTTCTAAATGCTAAACTTGTGGAACCTTTATTTTTTTCTAAATCTAAAATAAATTCTTTATACTGATGTGGAGAAGTAAGGACTGTTGTATAGTTATAATTTTTAGCCGCTGCTCTGACAAGAGTTGGTCCTCCAATATCTATATTTTCAATGAGTTTATTATGATTTTTTGTACTTCTTAACTTTGCTTCAAATGGATAAAAATTAACTATTACTAAATCTATTTCTTCATAATTGTTTTTTTTTAATTCTTTCTTGTGACTTTTATTTTGTCTTTTATTTAAAATACCTGCATATAACTTTGGATGAAGCGTTTTTACCCTGCCATTTAAAATTTCATCAGTATTTGTATACTCTGATACTTCTGTGCATTTAAAGCCTAATTTTCTAATATCTTTTGATGTGCCCCCTGAACTTATTACATGCACTTTATATTTTTTAAGGGTATTTAAAATTAACTTAATATCAGATTTATCTGAGAGAGATATAATTGCCTTTTTAATTTTAGTACTCATATTTTGCTTATCTGCCACTCAATTAATTGTTCATCACTCTGAGTAATACCAGATATGAAAATATTCTGGTTCTCAATATATTGATTTTTATTACCAAAGTATAACCCAGTTTCAACTCCTATCAATCCATCATTTGAAAAAAATCTCCAACCAGAATTTTCTAATTCAATTAAAATAGATTTATTATCTTGAAGTTTTGTTACTTTGATATTTGGAAGAAGATGAAATCTTATTTCAAAGTTAGTAACTTTAAAATTCTTTTTTTTAATAAGTTTTTCTTTTCCAAAAATAATATTTTTATCTACATCAAATTCTAAATTTCTTTGGTGAATTACTCCATATCTAGACAAATATCCATCATGCGAACATTTAATACTCCAATGATTTTTTTCATAGGCTACTTCATTGCCAAAGGTTTTGAAACCTTTGTTTACTACACTAGGACCTTTGCTATTTTTTTTGAAATTACAAGCTGAAGAGTTATCTAAAACCAATGTTGAGTGAGTTGCAGTTGATTTTGAAATTGAATTCAGTTGATGATTATGATCTTGAAAATAACCAGAGTTTGTAATGAGTTTTTTATCTTTAAAAAAAAACTCAAATGATAATGGTCCACTTTGATAATTTTCTGAATAATTTTTTACTGGATTACTTCCTGTATCCATAGCAAGAACTATATTTTTATTTTTTAAGATTGTATAGCCAGATGTTTCAAACTTATTATTCTTAAACTTATATCTAAAAAGAGATAGATACTTATCAAAGTCTTCATTATTTAAATTATTATTTCCGTTAAATAATAAACTCTGTTTTAGCGATCCCCAAATAAACTCATAGGATTTGCCAAGGAAATGAATTATTTCATTTAAGTAGTCTGGAATATCATTTAAGGAATCCTTTAAAAGCTCTCTTATCAAAATAAAATATTTTAAATAAAAAATCATCTGTCTTATATTTCTTGATTTTGGAAAGTAGTTATTATCAAAAGAGCTATTAATAATTTTTTTAAGTAAATCTAATCCATACTCCAAAAACCTATTATTTTTGTATGCTATTCCTGAGAGAGTTATTGCTGTACACCCTATCATTTTGTCGTTTAAATCAGAGGACCTGTCAATTTCATTCATTAAATGATTTACTTGCTTACTGATTATTTCGTTAAAACTATTTTTATATTTATTTCCAGATTCATCATAGGTTATTTTTGAATTTGATATCCAAGCTATGACTCTTTTAGAAAGAATATCTATTTCCCAACTTTTTGTTTCATAGTTTTGGTTTTTTTTAATCCAATTTTCAATAATTGACTGTGTAACTTCATTAGAAGATTTAAGATCTATTGAAAACAACCAATAAAAACTATGAAGTTTTTTAAAATCATTATATTTTAAATGCTTATTTTCCCATATTGAATGAATATTAAAATCTTCAATCTTCTTTTTTTGTTTTTCGTATTTTATTAATGAACTAAGTATATTAAGATTTGGTTGATAAACTAAAACATTTTCATCAACTTTTGAAATTTTTCTATTATAAATTGATGAGTTTAAATAGATTTTTCGTATTTGGCTTTTAAAAATAAAATAAAATTCATTGATATAATTAAAAGAACTTTTTAAAAACATTTTACATTGATTTTAGTTTTTCAATATTAGTTCTAATATCCCCATCGTTCTCTTTAAAAACTGTGGTTCCAGATACCAAAATATCAGCTCCAGCTTCTAAAACTTTTTTTGAATTACTAAAATTAATTCCTCCATCGACTTCAATATCAAAGTGAAACTGGTTTTTGTCTCTTATTTTTTTCAATTCTTTTATTTTATCTAATACTTCAGGCATAAATTTTTGTCCACCAAAACCAGGGTTAACACTCATAACAAGAACTAAATCAATATTGTCTATTTCATCAATTAAAGTTTTTATTTCAGTTTTTGGATTTAAAGATACCCCAACTTTTTTGCCAAATTTTTTTATCAAACTAATAGTTTCTTTTAAGCTTTCAGTAGCTTCAGGATGAATGGTTATTATGTCAGCACCTGCATTTGCATAATTTTCAATGTATTCATGTACTGGAGAAATCATTAAGTGTACATCAAATGGAAGCTTGGTATATCTTCTTAAGTTTTTTATTACTGGGGGTCCTATTGTTAAATTTGGAACAAAGTGACCGTCCATTACATCCACATGAATTAAGTCAGCTCCACCTTCTTCTAGCTTCTTAATTTCAGTGCCAAGCTGACTGAAGTCAGCAGATAATATAGATGGAGAAATTTGAATTTTTTTCATTTGATACTAAAAATATTAGTATCAATTTTTTGTTCTATTTGAATTAGTTTTTGCTAAATATTCTATATATTTCTCGAGCTATTTCACTCTCAAGAGGAAATGAAAGCATACCCATAACTGAATAACCAAGTAAATAAGGCATTAAATAGAAACGACCCATGTAAAAGAACCAGGCTACGTAAAGTGGTACCAAAGGTCCTATGATGAAGCTTGGGGTAATTGGTTTAAAAATTTTTATAAGTGGGTTTGTAATTTTGACAAATACCTTCATAAAGAAAAATTGTGAATCTTCCTTCTGAAATATATTCATCGCAACTCTTCCAATTAGAGTCCACATTATAACACCAAGGATATAATCAATTATATAAACTAAGGGATGAAAGTTTGCTGACATTTTAGATCTATCTAGGGGCGAAAATTTCGCCCCTAAAATAATATATTTTAATTAATGTTGTTTTCCAAGTATGGTTTTACCACTTGGTATACGCACATCATCAACCATTTTCTGAGTAGCTGCGTCTGGTGCTGCAGTTACTAAACTGACAACAATCATCGAAACTAAACTTACTGATGCTCCAACTATTCCAAAAGTAAGTTGCGTTATGCCCAAGAACCCAGATCCACCACTTCGTACCCAAACTAGATACGCAGTTCCTGAGATCAGTCCTAACAGCATTCCCGCAACAGCTCCTGGTGCATTAGCTCTCTTCCACCATACACCAAGTACAAGTGGGAAGAATAGTCCAGACATCGCAAAGTCAAAAGCCCAAATTACCGAACCTAGAATTCCTTGTATCTCTAGTGCAGCAATTGTAGCTCCTGCAAAACCAATTAATACAAGTAATACCCTTGCAACAATTAATCTTTTTGCAGTTTCAGCTTTTGGATTAATGATTTTGTAGTAAACGTCATGTGATAACGCATTTGAAATAGCTAAAACTAATCCATCTGCAGTTGACATGGCAGCAGCCATACCTCCAGCAGCAACTAGTCCAGATATTACATATGGTAATCCAGCAATTTCAGGTGTTGCCAATACAACAGCACTACCTTTCATAAAGAACTCATTAAGTTCAAGAGTTCCATTGCCATTAAAGTCACTTACAAACATTAAATTAGCTTGGTTCCAGTTTTGATACCAATCAAGTGCTTGAACATCAGCAACTGATTTACCAATGATACCTGTAGTCAAAGTAGGATCCATCAATGAAATTTTTGATAGAGTAGCTAACATTGGAGCTGAAGAGTAAAGTAGGAATATAAAGAATAATGACCAACCTACTGATCTTCTAGCTGTTCTTACACTTGGAGTAGTAAAGTATCTCATCATAACGTGAGGTAGTGAAGCTGTTCCAGCCATCATACATACTGCTAATGAAATAAACGCCCAAGGTGTTGCATTGACTGAAGAGTGCGGTTTAGTAATTCCCGCCAATCCTTTTGGAACTGTAGCTAAATCTGCAGCTGAGTTCTTAACAAATCCAAATTGACCTTCAAGTTCTGCAATTCTTGCTACTTCGTCAGCTAACATGAAGTGTGGGAAGAAACCTGCACCAATATTGTTACTTATCCAGAATACCGGAAGTAAATAAGCAATAATTAATACAATATATTGAGCAACTTGTGTCCAAGTTACCGCTCTCATTCCACCAAGCATTGAGCACATCAAAATACTAGCTAGTCCAACATAAACTGCAATTTCAAATGGAATATCTAAAGCAACAGAAGCAATAGTCCCTGTAGCGTTAATTTGAGCAGTCACATAAGTGAATGATGCAACAGTTAAGACAATAACAGCACTAAATCTTGCCAAGTTACCACCGTAACGAGTTCCTATAAAATCTGGCACAGTATAACATCCAAATTTTCTAAGATATGGTGCTAACAAAGATGCAACTAGTACATATCCACCAGTCCATCCAACAAGCAGTGCCATATAACCATAGCCTTTAAAATAAATACCACCTGCCATGGCTACAAAAGATGCACCAGACATCCAGTCTGCTGCAGTTGCCATTCCATTAAATACGGTAGGTACCTGCCTTCCAGCTACGTAATAAGCGTCTGTTTGAAGTGTTCTTGATAACCAACCAATTAAAGCATAAATCAAAACTGTAAAAGCAACAAAAAAGATACCAATCATTTTTGCTGACATTCCAGCTTGTTCGGCTATTGCCATTATGATGATAAATACTAGAAAACCTCCAGTATATATTCCATAGACCTTCGGTAGATTATCTATAAATTTACCTTTTATCATTGTTCGCCCTCTCTTTCAGTAAATCCGAATTCATCATCTATTTTCTCTTGTCGACCGGCAAACCAGAAAATTAGAATGACGAAGATTGCAAGTGATCCCTGACATGTAAACCAATACGTTAAAGGATATCCAAATGGTCTAATGCTAGATTCTTGCATTTCGGCTCCGAAAAGAAAGATGCCAATTGAGAAAACAAACCAAATTGCTAATGTGATAAAGAGCAAATTTCTGGTTTTTTCCCAGTGTTGTTCTTGTTTTGACATTTTTTCTCTCTCCTATAGGTTAAAGAAAGAATCATACCGATAATCAAACTTATTTAAACCCTTAAAAACACTCGATATTGTGTCATTTTTACATTATACATCAACATATTAGGTAGATAAATGGCGCTTAAATACAGATTCAACTTAAAAGATATAAAACTCCAAGATTTCAAAGTTTACTTAGTTGCGATGTTTAAAGGCATTCTGCCAAAAAAAAAAATAAAAAACATAGAAGATCTTGGGGAATTTATTCAGCAAAAATCAGCGTGGGTATCACAAGTTACTTTATATAATTATTTAAAAACAAGAATGGGCACTAAATGGGTCCTCCATTTTGATGATGAAACATTTTTAAAATCAATTAATACCGCTAAATGGAATATATATGCAATTTCACTTCAGGATTTATCCTTTTACACAATTTCATATTTAAATGTTTTTTTTAACTATCAAGAAACGAATAGAGCCTCTGAAATTTATAATAATATTTTGGATAAAGAATTAGAGAACGGAATGCCCAAGGAAATTATTGATGAAGCAAGGGCTAGTTTTCAGAAAAGATTAGATCAAATTAAATGGGATGACTATTATAAGTCTTGGCCATTTAATGAAAGTGCTCTTGCATTGTATAATTGGGCCCCAGTAGCTACTGAACTTAAATCTATAGATAGAAAAATAGTCCTTAATTCTATGATTTTAAAATGGGATAATATTAAAGAAGAGTTTTCTAAACTAATAAAGATCTAGATATTTTTTCTATTATCGACCAAGCTTTCAACAACCGAAGGATCAGCTAAAGTGGTTGTATCTCCTAATTGACCATGTTCATTGGCAGCAATTTTTCTTAGAATTCTTCTCATAATTTTACCTGATCTTGTTTTTGGTAGTCCTGGAGCAAATTGAATTAGGTCCGGAGTTGCTATCGGACCAATTTGTTTTCTTACCCAAAGTTTTAAATCTCTCTCTAAATCAAGAGTACTTTTTTCTCCAGCATTTAAAGTTACATAACAGTAAAGCCCGTTTCCTTTTATGTCATGTGGATATCCAACTACTGCTGCTTCAGCCACTTTTGGATGAGCTACAAACGCACTTTCAATTTCTGCAGTGCCTAAATTATGTCCAGAAACAATAATTACATCATCTACTCTTCCTGTAATCCAATAATAGCCATCCTTATCTCTTCTGCAGCCATCACCTGTAAAATATTTCCCATCAAATTGTGAAAAATAAGTATCTATAAATCTTTGATGGTCACCATAGACACTTCTCATTTGTCCAGGCCATGATTGTGAAATACAAAGTCTGCCTTGTGCTTCTCCTTTTAAAACCTTGCCATCTTTATCTAGGATCTCTGGTTTAATTCCATAAAATGGTTTGGTTGCAGAACCAGGTTTTAAATCTATGGCGCCAGTTTGAGGACTGATCAAAATTCCACCTGTTTCTGTTTGCCACCAAGTATCAACGATTGGGCATCTGCTATCACCAACAGTTTTGTAATACCATTCCCAAGCTTCAGGATTAATTGGTTCACCAACAGTACCTAAAAGTTTTAAAGTTTTTCTAGATGTTTTCTTTACAGGTTTATCACCTTCCCTCATTAAAGCTCTGATTGCTGTTGGAGCTGTATAGAAAATATTTACTTTATATTTATCAACTATTTGCCACCATCTAGATGTATCAGGATAAGTAGGTATCCCTTCAAACATTATTGTGGTTGCTCCATTAGCAAGTGGACCGTAAATAATATAACTATGTCCTGTAACCCAGCCTATATCAGCTGTGCACCAATAAATATCTTTAGGCCTATAATTAAAAATATATTGGTGAGTCATTGATGCATAAACCATGTATCCGCCAGTAGTATGTAGAACACCTTTTGGTTTTCCGGTTGAGCCAGATGTGTAAAGAATGAATAGTGGATCTTCAGCATTCATTTCCTCAGGCTCACATTTTGCTGAAACTTTACTAATCATTTTGTGATACCAAACATCACGATCATTGTACCAATCAATTTTTTTGGTACCTGTTCTCTTTATAACGATACATTTCTTTACGTTTGGACAGCTTTGTAGAGCTTCATCTGTAATAGATTTTAAAGGGATTGTTTTGCCACCTCTTACACCTTCATCTGCAGTTATCACATAATCAGATTCACAATCATTGATTCTGCCTGAAATACTATCTGGTGAAAAACCTCCAAATATTATGGAGTGAACTGCACCTATTCTAGCACATGCAAGCATTGTGTAGGCAAGCTCTGGTATCATGGTAAGATAAATTGTTACTCTATCCCCCTTTTGAACTCCCAGATTTTTTAATCCATTTGCTGCTTTTGAAACCTCTTTATGGAGTTCTTTATATGTAATTTTTTTTTGTATTTTAGGATCGTCTCCTACCCATATAATTGCAGTCTTATTAGCATTTTTTTTAAGATGCCTATCAATACAATTCGCTGAGGCATTTAAAGTGCCATCATAGAACCATTTGATATGAACATCATCTTTACTATATTTAATGTCTTTAATTTTTTTATAAGGTTTAATCCAATTAAGTCTTTTTCCTTCTTTTTTCCAAAATCCATCATTGTCTTTAATTGACTCGTTATATTTCTTTATATATTGAGATTTATTAACGGTAGCTTTACTTATCCATTCTTTCTTTGTTTTATAAACTGTCTCTTTGATTTTTTTAGAGTTTACTTTTTTTTTAACTTTTTTTTTCTTAGGCATGAATTTTTTTTAATCAATTTTACCCATCTTCAAAATTATTTTCCAGCTTTTAGTGTCAATAGGCATGACAGATAGTCTACTTTGCCTAATTAGAGATAAGTTCTCTAAAGCCTTAGTTTTTTTGATGTTTTCAAGTGTTACAGGATTTTGAAGTTTGCTTTTAAATCTAACTTTAACTGCAACAAACCTTTTTTCCTTATCAGTTGGATCAATGAATGCTGTTTTAATAACTTCGACAATACCAACTATCTCTTTTCCAATATTAGAATGATAAAAAAAACAAAGATCTCCTTTTTGCATTTTTTTTAAGTTACTTGCTGCTTGGTAATTTCTTACACCATCCCAGTCAGCTCCTTTTTTTCCAGCTTTGATTTGTTGATCAATTGACCAAACATCTGGCTCTGATTTCATTAACCAATATTGCATTTAATTTTTTTTCTTTTTCTTTTCTTTTTTAAGTTTTCTTTTTTCCTTTAAAGAAAGTTTAGCTTGTTTCATTACGTTAGCATCCTTAAATGATTTACCACTATATCTTTTCGACATTTATAATCTAACTCCTGCTCCTTTTAAAAACTTTGCTTTTTCGTCAAGTGGTAGTCTTGGACTTGCAGGAAGATCTAAATTATCAAATTTTTTGATTTTATACTTTTCAAGACCAACCAGTGCAATCATAGCTGCATTATCCCCACATAATTTTGGTTCAGGGAAAATTGGTCTAAAATTATTCTTCTTACATAATTTTATCAATTTTTTTCTAATACCCTTGTTGGCAGCAACACCTCCAGCGATTACAAAAGTTTTATTTTTCTTTTTGTTGGTCTTTTTGAACTCATCAAACGCAATTTGTGTTTTTACTTCTAAAATTTCTTCAATAGTTTTTTGAAAAGATGCTGCAAGATCATATTTTTCTTGTTTAGATTTTATAGTGCTTGATATTCTTAAAATTGCAGTTTTAAGACCTGCAAATGATAAATTACATCCTCCTTTATTTATAATTGGCTTAGGAAGTTTAAATTTATTTGCATCTCCCTGCTTTGCAAATCCTTCTAACTTTGGTCCTCCTGGAAATTCTATACCTAAGAGTTTCGCAGTTTTGTCAAATGCTTCTCCTAATGCATCATCAATTGTTGTTCCTAATCTTTTATATTTTCCAAGTCCATTCACACTAAGATATTGGGTATGTCCTCCTGAAATTAATAACAATAAATATGGGAAATCTAAGGTTGTACTAAGTTTTGGACTAAAGGCATGCCCTTCAAGATGGTTTACACCAATAAAAGGTATATTTAGGCTTGCAGATAATGCTTTACCAAAATTTAAACCAACAGTAAGGCAAACAATTAAGCCTGGTCCAGATGTTGAAGCAATTGCAGAAACATCATTTAAATTTACTCCACTTTCATTAATTGCTTTTTTTGCAATTAAATCAATTTTTTCAACATGAGATCGTGCTGCAAGCTCAGGAACCACACCTCCAAATTCTTTATGAATATCAAATTGACTTGAAACTATATTAGATAATATTTTTATCTTACCGTTTTTATCTTCTTCTATGATTGATACCGCTGTTTCATCGCAACTTGTCTCAATTCCAAGGATTATTTTTTTTTCACTCATAAATATTTATAATTAATACAATTAATCTATAAGAATGTAATAAAAATAAGAATTATGAAAAGGGATAAATTTATTATTGGTACTCGAGGAAGTCAGTTAGCTCAAATTTATACCGAAAAAGTGACAAACAATCTTAAAAAAGTTTCATCGACTCACATAGAAACAAAAAAAATAATCACAAGTGGAGATGAAAACCAAAAGGATAGGCTGTCAAACATTGGAGGAAAAGGATTATTTTCAAAAAAAATTGAAATAGAGTTAATTAATAATAATATTGATATAGCTGTTCATGCTTTAAAAGATATGCCATCGATTGAAACAGAGGGGCTAATAACAAATTTTTATTTAAAAAGAAATTCGCCCAATGAAATTTTTATTAGCAACGATAATATAAATTTTCAAGACCTTAAACCTAATTCGATAATAGGCACTTCTTCTTACAGAAGGGAATACCAATTAAAAAGTATTAGATCAGATCTGGATTATAAATTAATAAGAGGAAATGTGGATACTAGGATAAAGAAATTAGAGAAACGAGATTATGATGCAATTTTACTTTCTAAGGCTGGCATTGAAGCTCTAGGCTTGACAAATAAAATCACTCATGAATTTAATACTGAAGAACTAATACCATGTGCTGGACAAGGTATTATTGCCATACAATGTAGAGAAAATGATCAAGAAATAATAAATATCTTAGAAAAAATTAATGACGATCAGTCCAGAATTATTGCAAATGCTGAAAGAAAAATCTTAAAAATACTCGAGGGTGACTGCGATACAGCAGTTGGTGTGTTTGCAAAGATAGATAAAGATTTTGTAAATATAAAAGCTGAACTTTTTTCAGTAGATGGCAAACAAAGATTTTTTGTTGATGAAAGTGAAGATAAAAAAATGATTGAAGATTTAAGTATTAAGATTGGAGAAAAATTAAAATCAGAGTCAAAGGGATCTTATAAAAGGTAAAATGCATATTTTATTAACTAGACCATTAGAAGATAGTAAAGAATTAATATTAAGATTTAGTTCTTTGGGACATAAAGTTTCTCATTTACCTGTGATAAAAGTCAAACCACTCAAATACGATGAACCTGACTATAAACAATTTAAGGGAGTAATATTTACAAGTTCAAATGCGATTAAAAATTTAGATTTAAATAGAGTTGATAAAAAAATTGAATGTTATTGTGTTGGCTCTGCAACAGAAAAAGTTGCAAAGCTAAATGGTTTTCAAAATATTATATCTGCAGAAGGAAACGTAAATAATTTAAAAGAATTAATATTACAAAACTTCAACCCAAAAAATGGATCACTTCTTTACGTAAGTGGTGAAATAGTTTCGAGCAGGTTAGATAAAGATCTCATTTCTGAAGGTTATTCTTTAAAGAGATTGATTAACTATACAGTTTCATCAACTCAAGAAATAAAAGAGGAATTTAGAGCACAATTAAAAGCCTCAATCCCTGATATAATTTATGTCTACTCAGAAAATAGCGCCAAGAGTTTATTAAATTTACTTAAAAAATATGATCTTTTAGACAGTTGGATGGATACCAATTTGATGTGTATGGGCGAAAAAGCATCAGCAATTTTAAATGAGATCAAGTGGAAAAAAATTTTTCTATTTAACTCTGGTGAAGAAGAGTTTTTACTATATAAAATTTAGCCATGGGTGTTTTTGAGAATTTTTCAGGACTTTTTTTGTCTGTATGGCAAAAGGGAATTTTAGGTGTAAACTTTGTTGAGATCTTAATAGGTCTTGGAATATTCTTTATATTCTTAGTTTTTAGAGGGTTAATTAGCAAATTAATCATTAAAAAATTAGAACTAATTACTAAAAGAACTACAAATAAACTTGATGATACCTTCGTAAAGGCAATGGAGGGGCCAGCTAGATTTCTTCCAATTGTTCTTGGAGTATTTTTTGCAAGTTACTATATGTCTTTTGCAGAAGATACGAGGTTATTTTTAGATAACGTAAATAGAACGTTGATTACAATTTTACTTTTTTGGATTATCCATCAAATTATTGAACCAATTTCCTATATACTAAGTGGATTTGATAAGATTTTAACTAGAGAACTAATTGGCTGGATTATCAAATCATTAAAAATTTTAATTTTAATCTTAGGAGCTGCAGCTGTTTTAGAATTATGGGGAATTAAAATTGGTCCAATTATTGCAGGACTTGGTTTATTCGGTGTTGCAGTTGCTTTAGGGGCACAAGATTTATTCAAAAATTTAATATCAGGAATTTTAGTACTTGTTGAAAAAAGATTTAAAATGGGCGATTGGATTGAAGTTGAAGGAATAATCGAGGGTGTGGTTGAAAAAATAGGTTTTAGATCAACCGTTATAAGAAAATTTGATAAGTCTTTAGCAATTATTCCAAATTTCCAGTTTGCAGAGAATGCTGTAATTAATAAAAGTCAAATTACAAATTGGAGAATTAGTTGGACAATAACACTTCAGTATGACTCTACCGTTGAACAATTAAAAACCATACGAAATGAGATTGAAGATTTTATAAATAGTTCAGAAGATTATGATACTAAAGTTGGTGTTTCTGTTAGGGTTGATAAATTTGCTGATAGCTCAATAGATATGTATGTAAGATGTTATACAAAAACAAATAGTTGGAGCGAGATGTTGTTGGTTAAAGAAAGACTAGCAATTAAAATTAAAGAAATTGTTGAGGGTAATAAAGCATCTTTTGCTTTCCCAAGCACTTCTGTATATGTAGAGAAGAAATGATAGCTATTTTTTATTTAGCTTTACAATTATTAAAATTGTATTCTTATGTAGTAATCGCTAACGTTGTTATAAGTTGGTTAATAGCTTTTAATGTTTTAAATACTTCAAATAGATTTGTTTATTCAATATTAGAGTTTACTTATAAGCTTACTGATCCAATACTTAACAAAATAAGGGGTTTTTTGCCCAGCCTAGGTGCTTTTGATATATCACCTATCATTCTTCTTTTGTTGATCTGGTTTGTAGAAATGTGTATGAAACTCTACGTAGCACCACTTATTTTTTAATAATCATGATTTTAATAGACGGAAAAAAACAATCGGCTGAACTTAGAGAAGAATTAAAAACAGAAGTAGATGGCCTGAGGGAAAAATATAACAAAGTTCCAGGTCTTACAGTAATCTTAATCGGAGATTTGGCTCCAAGTCAGATTTATGTAAGAAATAAAGAAAAATCAGCAACGCAAGTTGGTTTAAAATCTGAAGTTATTAAATATCCAGATACTGTAGATGAGAAAACAGTCTTAGATAAAATTCAAGAACTTAATAAAGATGAAACTGTTTCAGGAATTTTGGTTCAATTGCCGCTTCCAAAACATATTAACAAGCAACACGTTATAGAAACTATCTCACCACATAAAGATGTTGATGGTTTACATCCTATGAATGTTGGTAATCTTTCATCTGGATACCAAGGTTCAATTCCTTGTACACCTCTTGGATGTTATTATTTATTAAAAAAAATAGAACCTAACTTAACAGGAAAAAAAGCTGTAATGATTGGGCGGTCAAACTTAAATGGTAAAGCGATGGCACAACTTTTACTTCAAGAAGATTGTACGGTAACCATTACTCACTCAAAAACAAAAGACCTTCAGCATGAATGTCTAGAAGCAGATGTTATTGTTGCTGCTGTTGGAATTCCTGAACTTATAAAAGGTAATTGGGTGAAAAAAGATGCAATAGTGATTGATGTTGGAATAAACAAAACAGAAAATGGTTTAGTAGGTGATGTTGATTTTGAAGAAGTTTCAAAAGTTGCAAAAGCTTTAACTCCAGTTCCAGGAGGAGTTGGACCAATGACAATTGCTTGTTTGTTAAAAAATACAATTGAGTGTTTCAAAAGAACCTTAAACAACTAAAGATTATTGCCAAAGTTAACAATTTTAATTGTTATATTTTTTATTTATAATTCTTTTACATTAGCTATGGAAAAAACACCTTATCATCATTTACCAGACGGTAGTTTTAGAAATCCTGAAGGATCTCCAGAACGAAACTCAAATTTTAAATGGTCATTTAAAATATTTAATAAGGAAAAGAAAAAACTTGATATGGCTATTCCTGAAGATCACGCTATTGAAAAACAAAAAGTACTTTCAGATTTAAAAAATCTAAAAAATGACAATTATGTTGGCTGGATAGGACATGCAACCTTCTTAATTAAGCTAGGAAATACAACAATAATAACTGATCCAGTATTTTCAAAAAATGCAGGACCTTTAATTTTTGGTCCAAAAAGATTTACCAAAACAGCCTTAAACTTAAATGAACTTCCAAAAACTGATTTATTTCTTCTGACACACAATCATTATGATCACCAAGATATGACCACAATCAGAAAATTTCCATTTAAAGATGCAAAGGTTCTACTTCCTTTAAGACTTGGAAAATATTTTACAAGAAACAAATATAAAGATGTGAACGAAATGGATTGGTATGACGAAATTAAGATTAACGAGGATCTAAAAGTAACATTAGTTCCTGCGGTGCATTGGTCAAAAAGAAGTTTGACAGATACTAATAAAACATTGTGGGGAAATTTTTTAATCGAATATAAAAATAAAAAAATACTTTTTGCATGTGATACTGGTGTAGGAAATGTTTATAAAGAATTAGGTGAGAAGTATGGGCCTATTGATTTAACTTTTATTAATATTGGTGCTTATAATTTTTATCCATTATCTCCAAATAAAGATAAATCTTCTTATCATACTAATCCTGAAGAGGCTTTAAGCATCGCCAGAGATCTAAAAAGCAAAAAAGTATTAGGAATGCATTGGGGAACTTTCGTTTTATCTTTAGAGCCAATTATGGAACCTCCAATTAGATTTAAAGATAATGCAGAAAAATATGGTTTTAAAAAAGAAGATGCAATTATTTTTAAAATTGGTGAATTTCAGTCTTTAAAAAGTTTAGGAATTTAACAACAACCACATGTTTTTTTTGGCTTACTTTTTTCTTCTTTTAACAACTGTGCTTCAGCCCTAGCTATTTCTAACTCTTTTGCACTTTCTTCTTGGATAATTTTTTCTTGTAAAAGTTTGTTTTCAAAATATGCATAAAGAGATTTAAACCCTAGCTTAGAGGCTTTTTTTTCTTCATAATTTTTTCTACCTTTTAAATTATCTATTATTTCTAATATTTGTGGATTTTGCATGTTATTTTTATCTCATAAATTAAAAAAATTTCAATTACAATTTATTCAAGGTTTTCAACTATTTTAGGAATATATTTTTTAAAGTTAAAAAAACCTTTGTTACAAAACTTCCATGAATTTTGATCTAATTTTCTATAAAGAAATTCAATATTTTTTAGTGCGTTTTCATTTATGTAATCTAAATTTTCTCCAACTGTTGGATAAAGGCAGTAACAACTTTCCAAATTTTTAATTTCGTCTATATCAATAATCTCACAATTAATTGATTTTTCCTCTAACCTTTTCTTTTGTTCCTCAATTAAACTAGTCTTAAAATTCACTACATTTTCACTAAGTTGAATATTTCTATTTTCATTTTTATTAACAATAAGTAGAATTTTTTTAAATTTTTGATCTACAAAGTCAGTGATTTCAAATGCTAAGTTATTTTCAAAAACTAGTAAGTTTTTCTCTTCAATATTTATCGGATTTTCAAAAGTTTTATGAAGAATAGTATAATTTTTATCATTTATCTTCGGTGGAGCATTTTCGTTAAGTTTTATATTTTCAAATCTATTATTTGTAAATTTTTTAATATTCCATTCACTTGCAAGATAATGTTTTCCTTGAGTTTGAATGCCTGCAACCCAACGCCACCCTAAAGTATTTGATGCAGTATCACCATCATACAAGTGTTGCATAAAAAATTCTGCACCAAGTTGCCATGGTAATTCTAGTGTAAATATCCAAATGCTTGCAAACCACATCCTCGTATGGTTATGCAAATAATTTAAGGTCTTTAATTCATTTACCCATTCATTAAAGCATTCAATTTTAGTTTTACCTTTAATGGCATTTAAATAATTTCCATTATCTTTAAATTCCTCTTTTATTCTTTTTAAATCTAATAAATAGTCATCCCATACTCCAGATCGAAGTTCCATCCATCCTTTCCAATAAGTTCTCCATAGAACTTCTTGAATAAATTTTTCATTTTTTGAAAAAGAAAATTTATCTAGTGATTTTTTTATCACCTCCTTTTCATTAATTATCCCATGTGTTATATAAGGCGATAAGCAAGATGTATTCGATCGTTTATTGGGTCCAAAGTCAAAATTTCTAAGAGTTGAATATTCACCAAGATTATTTTCAACAAAATTTTCTAAATTTCCAATAGCCGCAGCTCTTGTAGCTTTTAATTCCATTTTTTTTATTATCTTAATTTTTTCTTATGAAAGTTAATAAATCTTTCAACGTTTGATTTATTGAAAGTTTTATTTTCCTCGAAAGAGACTTTTTTCATTGAGTAAGCATTACTTGAAGTTTGTCTAGATTGAATTGTAATATTACCTTTATAAAGTTTTAGTTTGACTGATCCATTTACTTTATTTCTTTTAAGATCGACTATTTTTTGAAGTTTAAATCTTTCCTTAGAATACCAATAACCATTGTAAACAAGCTCTGCATATCTTGGCATAACCTCATCTTTTTTATGCATTGTGTCTTTATCTAGAGTTACAGACTCTATTGCTCTGTGTGCCATAAGCAATAATGTTCCTCCCGGAGTTTCGTAGACTCCTCTTGATTTTATTCCAATGAATCGATTTTCAACTAAATCTACTCTCCCAATTCCATTTTTGCCGGCTAATTGATTGAGTTTATCCAAAACTTTCGCTGGAGATAATTTTTTTCCATTCAGACCAACTGGATCTCCGTTCTTGTAATTAATGATTATAAAACTTGCTTTATTTGGGGCTTTTTCAGGGGAAGTTGTTCTTTGAAATATAAATTCAGGTGCAGAATTTTTTGGATTTTCTAAAACTTTACCCTCTGTTGAGGTATGGAATAAGTTATCATCTATTGAGAACGGTGGTGCTCCCTTTTTATCCTTAGGGATTGGTATTCCATTCTTTTTTGCATAATTAATGAGATCTGTTCTCGATTTTAATTTCCATATTCTCCATGGAGCAATTATTTTAATTTTAGGACCAAAGTAATGATATCCAAGTTCAAATCTTACTTGATCATTTCCTTTTCCTGTTGAACCATGTGAGACAGCATAAGCTTTAAATTTCTTTGCAACTCTAATTTGATCCTTTGCAATAAGTGGTCTTGCAATTGATGTACCTAACAAATAAACACCTTCATATAGAGCATGACCTCTTATCATTGGGTAGACATAATCTTTGACAAAAATATTTTTTAGATCTTGGATGATAATTTTTTTTACACCTAATTTTTTTGCATT
The DNA here is from genome assembly GCA_014653665.1 of Pelagibacterales bacterium SAG-MED34. GTDB lineage: Bacteria > Pseudomonadota > Alphaproteobacteria > Pelagibacterales > Pelagibacteraceae > Pelagibacter. Next base: position 19,575 of record JACWEE010000006.1, read on the forward strand.
CTTAATAATTTTTTTTCTATCCATTTCCTGCCCAACATCTGCTGTGTAGGCTATTACTTCAGCATCATAATTTTCTTGAAGCCATTTAAGAATGATAGACGTATCCAAACCACCTGAATAGGCGAGTACAATCTTATTTTGTCTTTTCATTTATGTGCAGCTTTTTTTTGCAGCGTTATAAGCTTTTGTAAATCCCATTAAAGAATAGTCATCAGTTGTTTGAGTGCCACTTTGTTTATAAGCTGTTATCATTAGCCTTGATGCCTTTTTCATTCTTTTAATTATTTTTTGTTCTGTTTTTCCACTAGAAATCCAAGCAAATTTATTTTGAGGTAAATCAAATTCAAATTTAGATTTACCTGATGTAGCTAAAATTGCGTTTTGTGGATTAAAATCGTAACCAGATGTTATGCTCACTTCATCTGTAATTTTGTCTTCAGGTCTAAATGATACAAATAATCTAGCTTCTCTATTGCTTGCTTTAGGAGATTGTCTAACTGGAACCGAATAAGCAAAACAGATTTTTCCAGTTTCATTAAAAACTGCAACTGCATTCCAATCTTTGAATGTACCTAATTTTGTTAAATCTTCAGACTGAGCAAAGGTTATTGAAAATACAGATAATATTAGTGTTTTTACAATTATTTTTTTAATTATGGACATGGATTAGGATATTTTTTTTGTACATTATTTATTTCTTTTATTGCTTCACTATCAAGGTTCACTTTTACACTTTCTACGTTAGTTTTCAACTGCTCCATAGTTGTTGCTCCAATAATTACACTTGTCATAAAGTCTTGTACTTCACAGAATTTAATGGACATCTGGCTCATATCTAAATCAAATTTTTGACTAATTTTGTAATATTCCTCAACTGCCTCAGATGTATTTGGTTTTCTATACCTTGTCCAAAAATCAAAATCTCTTTCCATTCTTGATCCTTTTGGAAATTGTTTATTTCTATATTTGCCTGTTAAATAACCACTGGCCAAAGGTGAATAAGACAAACACCCTATATTTTCTCTAATAGATACTTCTGCTAAACCAACTTCATAAGACCGATTTAATAAACTGTATGGATTTTGAATTGACATCATTCTTGGTAGATCTTTATCTTTAGCAAGTTGAAGATAATTCATAACTCCCCATGGGGTTTCATTTGACAAACCTACATACCTAATTTTGCCTTCCTCAATAAATTTTTTTAAATTTTCCAAAACATCTTCAAATTTATTCCAGTCATTTTCTTTGTGTTCATAGCCCAATCTTCCAAAGTTATTTACGTTTCTTTCAGGCCAATGTAATTGATAAAGATCAATATAATCAGTTTTTAATCTCTTTAGACTTCCATGAAGAGCATTCTCTAAGTTTTTGCCAGTAAAACTATTTTCTCCATTTCTCATATATTTTCTACTAGGACCGCCTACTTTGGACGCTAGTATTACGTCTTTTCTTTTTTTTGTTTTTTCAAACCAATCCCCAATAATAGTTTCAGTATAGCCATATGTTTCTGCTTTTGGAGGCACGGCATACAACTCAGCTGTATCCCAAAAATTCACTCCATTATCTAAAGAGTAATCCATTTGTTCAAATGCCTCATTTTGGGTATTTTGTTCACCCCAAGTCATTGTCCCAAGACAGATTGTGCTCACATTTAGGTCTGTATTTCCTAGTTTTTTATAATTCATAATTTATGTAGTATTTGTTACATTTATTTTGACGACTTGAAAATCCTAAAAAAAAATCTTATATAAATAATATGGAATTCAATAAAGATAATATTTTAAACAAAGCAACAGCAGCTAAACAAACTGCTGTTATGGACGAAGGTTTAAGAGCCTACATGCTTAAAGTATATAACTATATGGCAACTGGTGTTTTGCTTACTGGAATAATAGCACTTTTATCATTTAAAATGTCTGTTGTAACAGATCCAAACGGAGCGATTGTTGGATTAACAGAATTTGGGAATGCAATTTATTTATCAGGTTTAAAATGGATTGTAATGTTAGCCCCATTAGGAATTGTGTTTTACATGAGTTTTGGAATTAATAAAATGAGTGCTTCAAGAGCTCAAACAACTTTTTGGGTATTTGCTGCATTAATGGGATTATCTCTTTCATCAATATTACTAATTTACACAGGTTTAAGTGTGACAAGAGTATTCTTCATTTCTTCAGCAACATTTGGTGCAATGAGTATCTATGGTTACACAACAAAAAGAGATTTAACTAAGATGGGATCTTTTTTAATGATGGGTTTGATAGGAATTATTATTGCATCAGTAGTTAATATATTCTTAAAATCCTCAATGATGTATTTTGCAATATCAATAATTGGGGTTCTAGTATTTGTTGGTTTAACTGCATACGATACACAAAAAATCAAAAACATGTATGCTGCATCTGACAGCGGTGAATTAATGGGTAAAAAAGCTGTTATGGGTGCTTTAACTTTATACTTAGATTTTATAAATTTATTTATAATGCTTTTAAGATTATTTGGTCAAAGACGATAAAATCTAAATTTTTTTCCAATCAACTTTATTCAAGAGTATCTTTAGATCATAGGAATTTTTTAGTATCTTGCCATTAGTATCTGTAATTAAATATTTTAGATTTTTGTTTGAAGGCTTAAAGTTTTTACAAATTTTATATATAGCATTTTCAGCAGCATTTTTAAAAACACTGAAACTTACTTGTTTACCAGAAATCGATAAGCCATAATCTTTCCAGTTACCTGAAGAAACCATTTTTGCATAAAGATCTAAAATAATTTTTAACTCAGTTCTCTCAAAAAAAAGTTTTTTACCCTCATCTTTATTTGTATTATTTACTACTAATCTTAAATTTCTATTCATTTAGTTTATATTTGTTTATTAAACCAATTTGAAAAGCAGTAAAAATAAAGGTTATTGGCAACATTCCCCAAACTTTAAAGTTTACCCAAAACTCTTCCGTTTGAGTTCTCCAAATTATTTCATTCAAAATTGCTAGAGCAAAAAAGAAATACATCCATCTCTTATTTAAAATTTCCCAACCCTCGTCACTTAAGGGCATAGATTTTCCAAGTAATTTCTTTAAAACTGGCTCGTTTGTGAAGTATTTGCCAAACATTAATGCCAGACCAAATAAAATATTTATGATTGTGGGCTTCATGTAAATAAATATAGGATCATCAAAATAAATGGTTAGACCACCAAATAGTGTTATCAATACTCCACTAATTAGTGGAACTTTTGGAATTTTTTTCTCGATAACCCAAACAACTAATACAGCAATAATTGTTGCAACTATAAGTGGAGGAATTGCAATAATTAAATTTTTATCATTGTTATAATAAAAATAAAAAAATATTATCAAAGGCCCTAAATCAGTTACAAATTTTAAAATAGATTTATTCACTGCTACATAATAGCAGAATAATAAAACATTCACATTTTTTTTATTGATTTTTAATTCTAAATATCCATATTTAATATGTGAGTATTCAAAAAGGTAAATTTTCAATCGGTGATGTAGTAAAACACAAGCACTTTGACTTCAGAGGTGTAATATATGATGTCGACTTTGAATTTAATAATTCTGAGGAGTGGTATCAATCAATACCAAAAAATGTGAGACCAAGAAAAGATCAACCATTTTATCATTTATTAGCTGAAAATGATGAAATCACATATGAAGCATATGTTTCTGAACAAAATTTATTGGTGGACGACTCTAATGAGCCGATTAAGCACCCTCTAATTAACGAAATATTTTCAGGCAAAAAGGGTTCAGGCTATTTTAAGCCTTCTAATTAAGCTAATTTACATTATTTAAACACATTTCGTGCAAACCTTCGTCATAGATTATGTCTAAAATAATATTATATTTTGACCAAGGATGCTTTAATCCCATTTATTTTATCTCCCTCAGTGTTCTTGGTCAGAATAACCCACCAGAAAAATTTTCATAATTTAAATTTGTGTTATAGATAAAAGAAAATGTTTAAGTATTTAAAACCAAACAATTTATTAAAAATAATAAATAAAACACAAAAGTTTGTATTTATTATTTTTTTAGTAATTATAAGCATTGGTCTTGTTGAGGCATTAATACTTTCTCCTGAAGACTATAAACAAAGCGACTCAGTGAGAATTATGTATGTACATGTTCCAGCGGCCTGGATTTCTCTTGGAATTTTTTCTTTAATTGCAGTTTTGTCGTTTGGTATTTTAGTTTTTAAAAATAAGAATCTTTCTTTGATAACAAAAAGCTTAGCACCATCTGGTTTTGTCTTTAATGTTATTGCTTTGGTCACAGGGTCCATTTGGGGTAAACCTACTTGGGGAACGTGGTGGGCATGGGATGCCAGAATAACATCAATGTTATTACTTGCTTTTTTCTATTTGATGTTTCTTATAAGTTGGAGGGTAACTGACAATGAGGAAAAAGCTGTAAAGATTAGTTCGTACATAGCAATAATAGGTTTAATAAATGTCCCAATAATCAAATTTTCTGTTGAATGGTGGTCAACATTGCACCAACCCTCTTCGGTAAATATTTTTACAGAAACTTCTATTCATACATCCATGTTGTTACCTTTAGGTATAATGACTGCGGCATTTGCACTTTTTTCGCTTTTGATATTTTTGATGAAATATAATACAGAACTGATAAAAATAAAAAACAAAGGATTAGATAGATTATGATTAATGAAGTTTTATACATGAATGGATATGGTCTCTATGTATGGTCTTCTTTTGCATTTACTCTTTCTTGTTTTTGTATTTTATATTCAGTAATCAAACTTCAATTAGTTAAAGAGCAAAAGAAATTTAGGGCTCGTTTTGAAAGTTTAGAGACTGATAAAATTGAAATAGCAAAAAAACAAGAAACATATAAAGAAATACTAGCTACTTCATCTGCATCAAAAATTTAATTTTTATTTTCATGTATGGTAAAAAAGTTAAACTAAGAGCCATCTTTATATTATCTATATTCTTTTCAGCAGTCTTAATTGTTTTTTTAGTTTTTAAATCCCTTGAGGAAAACGTTGTTTATTTTAAATCACCTACAGAAATAAAAAATTTAACAGAGTTAACACCAAAAAAAATAAGAGTTGGAGGAATGGTTAAAGAAAAATCAATTAATGTAAATCAGTCAGAAGTAAACTTTGTTATAACTGACTTTAAAAATGAATTAATTGTTAATTATAGTGGTTCCGTTCCAAATTTATTTGAAGAGGGAAAAGGAGTTGTGGCTGAAGGTTTTTTAAAAGATCGTAATTTTTTAACTGCGGTTAAAATATTAGCAAAACATGATGAAAATTATATGCCACCTGAGGTGGAAGAGGCATTAAAAGAGAGTAATTAATGCTAAACCAAATTGGAAATTATTCACTTTATATTGCTTTACTTTCGTCTATTTTAATAATCATTCAATCTCCAATATTATTAAATCGAAATAATATAAATGTTAGTGGAAGAATTTTTTCACTAATTTCAATTCAATCATTAATGATTATAATAAGTTTCATTGCTCTTATAATAGCTTTTATAATCTCAGATTTTAGTAATGAGACAGTCTATAATAATTCCCATACCTCTAAACCTTTATTCTATAAAATTTCAGGAACATGGGGTAACCATGAGGGAAGTTTGCTTCTTTGGTTATTAGTATTATCAATTTTTTTATTAATTTTTACAATTACTTCAAAAAATCTTTCAAACCAATATAGAATTTTAACTTTATTTTTTCAGGAAATAATAATATTGGGATTTTTATTATTTATTCTTTTTACTTCAAATCCCTTTATGAGTTTATTTCCAATTCCAAACGAGGGAACTGGTTTAAATCCAATACTTCAAGACCCTGCATTAGCAATTCATCCACCAATATTATATTTAGGATATGTTGGAACATCTATTATTTTTTCTTCTTCACTCGCAGCCTTAATATCAGGCTCTGTAAATAAAACTTGGGCTAAGCATATAAAGAATTGGGTACTAGTTTCATGGATTTTTTTATCAATTGGAATTTTATTAGGATCTATATGGGCTTATTATGAACTAGGATGGGGAGGTTTTTGGTTTTGGGACCCAGTTGAAAATGTATCTCTCATGCCATGGTTTTGTTTAACAGCTTTATTTCACACTATTTTAATTTTAGAAAAAAGAGAAATATTTCATTCATGGGCAGTAATTTTATCAATTACAACTTTTTCATTAAGTATGAGTGGAACATTTCTTGTTAGGTCTGGTATTTTAAATTCAATCCATACTTTTGCAAATGATCCATCAAGGGGAGTTTTTATTCTTTGTTTTTTATTTATATTAATTTCGTTGTCTATTTTTATCTATTTTTTTTATCAAAACAAAATCAAAAATAATTTCTCAAAAACTTATATTGTTAGTAAAGAAACAGCTGTTCTGGTCAATAACTTGTTCATGATGTTTTTTTTATCAGTTGTCTTAATTGGTACAGTTTATCCAATATTTCTAGAAGTAGTAAATAATGATAAAATTTCAGTTGGACCTCCTTTTTATCATAAATTAATTGTACCTTTTATGATTCCTTTTTTAATTTTTATGGCAATTGGACCAAATCTTAACTGGATCAAAGATAAAATAAATAAAATTAATCTACAGCAACTTTTATTTTTTATTTTATCAATAATTGTTTCTTATATTTTTTTAAAAAGAGTTGGAATTTCCTATTTATTTTCACTCCCACTTTTTGTAGCAAGCTTTTTTCTTTTCTTTATTACTATTAAAGATTTTTCAGTAAAAAAAGTAAATTTATCTCAAAAAATATCTCATTTTGGTTTTAGTTTGTTTATTTTAAGTGTTTTAGTTAATGGTGTTCTTGCTAAAGAATATTCATCTAATATGAAAGTTGGTGATGAAAGAAAATTTTTAAATAAAACAATCAAGTTTGAAAGTCTTAAAATTAATGAAAATAAAAATTATCAATCTTTAGAAGCAAATTTTAAAATTTCAGATAAAAATAATTCTATTAATTTAAAACCAGAAATTAGAGTTTATGATCAGCCACAGACTATTACCAGTGAAGCTGATATTGAATCAACATTATATTCAGATAATTTTTTAGTGTTTAATATATTAAAAAATGATGGATTTTATAATGTTAGGTATCAAATAAAACCGTTTATGATTTGGATTTGGATATCAATAATATTAATTTCTTTTGGGGGCATATTAAGCATTGTAAAAAAAAATGGTTAAAAACATTAAGCTAATTACAGTAGTTTCATTAGTTATTGTAAGTTTTTTTATTCTTCTTAAAGGCTTGAATAAAACAAATAATTATTCCCCTGATTTAAATTCAAGTAAAATTGATTTTAACTTTAAAGCAAAGTTTCTTTACTCTAATGAAGAGACCACATTATATGAATTGATAAATGATAAAGATTTTTCAATAATTAATATTTGGGCCTCGTGGTGTCTACCTTGCAGAGATGAGCATTCTTTCCTACTAAACCTCAAATCATTGGATAAATTAAATATAATTGGAATTAATTATAAAGATAATGAGATTAATGCAAAAAAATTTATTAAAGAATTAGGCAATCCTTATTCTAAAATTGTAGTTGATCCTTCTGGAGTGAATTCTATTGAGTTAGGTGCATATGGTGTACCCGAAACACTTCTTATTCATAACAAAACTAAAACTATTTTAAAAAAATATATAGGTCCATTAGATGATGAAAAACTTGCTGAACTTAAAATGATAATAAAAAATGAAAATTAAAATTTTAGTATTTACTGTATTTTACTTAATTAGTTTTTATAATATTTTATATGGAGCTAATCCTGAAAAGGTTGATCAAATTTCAAAAAATTTGAGATGTTTAATCTGCCAAGGCCAATCAGTTTATGACTCTCAATCTGACTTTGCTTTAAGTATGAAAATTTTAATACAAAATAAAATCGATGAAGGTAAAAATGATAAACAAATTTATGATTTCCTAAAAAGTAAATATGGTGAGTGGATTGTTTATGATCCTGAAATTACGAAAAATACTTTTTTACTCTGGTTATTACCTTTGATTTTGTTTGTTTTTGGAGCTATTTTAATTATTAGAAAAGTATCTATAAAGTAGTTATAATTTTTCATATGAGAGCCATTACAAAAATTCTTCTAATTTATATTTTGTTAGTTTTTAATGTAGCAAAAGCTGACGGACATAAAACTAATGAAAATTGGAGTTTCTATACTGGAATGTTTGATTTTAGTGATGAAGGCAAAAAGTCAAATTTGTTTGGTATTCAGCATATTAATACAGGAAAAGATAAAAATAGTTTTCTTGGAGTACTTCAGCCTGTAACAGGTTTAATGATTACTGGAGATAACGCAGCATACATTTATACAGGATTTCAAATTTATAATGAAGGTCCTTTAAAATTTACCCCAAGCTTTACTCCTGGCTTATATTCTAAAGGTGATGGTAAGGATTTAGGACATGTAATTGAGTTTAAAACAGAAATACAAATTTCCTATGAATTTTCGTCAAATAGTGAAATAGCAGTATCATATAACCACATATCAAATGCGAGCCTTGGAGATAAAAATCCTGGGGCAAATAGTTATATGTTTAATTATATAAAAAAATTTTAAAGTAAAATTATGAATTTAAAAGACTGTCACAATTTTGGTGATTTTAGAAAATTAGCTAAAAAAAAATTACCTTCTCCAATTTTTCACTACATTGATGGTGCAGCTGATGATGAGATAACGTACGCTAGAAATACTAGTGCTTTTGACGATGTTGATTTAGTTCCAAACGTTTTAAGAGGAGTTGAAAATGTTGATCTTTCAACAACAATATTTGGAAAAAAACTGGATTTACCATTTTACCTAGCACCAACAGCATTACAAAGACTTTTTCATTACGATGGAGAAAGAGCAGTTGGAAAGGCAGCTAAAAAATTTAATACAATGTTTGGTGTTTCAGCTTTGGCTACAGTCAGTGTAGAAGAAATTTCCGCTATGATTGATACTCCTAAGATGTTTCAATTTTATTTTCACAAAGATAGAGGCTTGAATGACTCTTGTTTAGAGAGAGCTAAAGCAGCAAAATTCGATGTAATGGCTTTAACGGTAGATACTATTACTGGAGGAAACCGAGAAAGAGATTTAAGAACTGGTTTTACTTCTCCACCTAAATTGACTTTATCAAGTTTATTTAGTTTTGCTACTAAGCCTATGTGGGGAATAAATTATATGACAAAAGGTAAATTTGAGTTACCTCATCTTCAAGATTTTGTGAAAGAAGGTACAAGCACTAACTCCTCTATCGGAAGTTATTTTTCTACTATGTTAGACCAATCTATGAACTGGAAAGATGCAGAAAAACTTTGTTCTCAATGGGGTGGCCATTTTGCTCTTAAAGGTATTATGAGTGTTGAAGATGCAAAAAAAGCTGTAGATATTGGTTGTACTGGAATAATGGTTTCAAATCATGGTGGAAGACAACTTGATGGGTCTAGATCTCCTTTTGATCAACTTGCAGAAATTGTTGATGCTGTTGGTGACAAGCTTGATGTTATATGTGAAGGTGGAATTCACAGAGGAACTCATATGCTAAAAGCATTATCCTTAGGTGCTAAAGCTTGTTCAGGTGGAAGACTTTATCTTTATGCTTTAGCTGCAGCAGGTCAAGCAGGAGTGGAAAGAGCACTAAATCAATATAAAACTGAACTGCAACGAGATATGAAACTAATGGGTTGCACAAAAATCAGCGACCTAAACAGAAGTAATTTAAGATTCAGAAGATAATGAGTTTAAGCAATTGCTATAACTTTGATGACTTTAGAAAGTTAGCAAAAAAAAAACTTCCTGCACCTATTTTTCATTATATAGATGGAGGAGCAGACGATGAAGTTACAATGAATAGGAACACAGATTCATTTAATGACTGTGATCTAATTCCAAATATTTTAAATAGTGTTGGTGAACCTGATTTAAAGACAGAGGTTTTTGGAACAAAGATGGATATGCCAATTTTTTTATCTCCTACTGCGATGCAAAGTTTATATCACCCAGATGGAGATAAAGCTTCTGCTCGTGCTGCTGAAAAATTTGGTACTATATACAGTATGTCTACTATGGCATCTTTTTCGATTGAAGAAATTGCAAATCTTTCAAGTGGTCCAAAAATTTTCCAGTTATATATTCATAAGGACCAATCTATAACTAATGATTTAATAGATAGATGTAAAAGAGCAAACTTCAATGGAATGTGTATTACAGTCGATACTATTGTTGCTGGAAATAGAGAAAGAGATCATAGAACAGGTTTTACAACTCCACCAAAATTTACTTTAGATAGTTTAATGAGTTTTGCCATGAGACCTCAGTGGGTGTTTAACTATTTTACGCATAAGAAATTTGAATTAGCAAATCTTAAAGATAAAGTTGATAAAGGCACAAATATTGCCCAATCTGTTATGGGTTATATAAATGAGCAATATGATCCTGCCATGAATTGGAAAGATGCAGAATATTGTATAAAAAAATGGGATGGTCCAATTGCACTTAAAGGAGTTATGTCAGTTGATGACGCTAAAAGAGCAATAGATATAGGATGTACGGCTATAATGATATCAAACCATGGTGGAAGACAACTTGATGGGTCTAGATCTCCTTTTGATCAAGTAAAAGCTATCAGAGATGCTGTAGGAGATAAATTAGAGGTAATTTTAGATGGTGGAGTTAGAAGAGGGACGCATGTTCTTAAAGCATTAGCAGCGGGTGCGACAGCTTGTAGTTTTGGTAAAGCATTTTTGTTTAGTTTAGGGGCTGGTGGCCAAAAAGGTGTAGAAAGATTACTTCAAAATATGCATGATGAAATAAGACGTAACATGATATTGATGGGATGCAAAAGTATAAGAGACTTAGATGAGTCCAAAATCATTTATAGAAGATAAAAAATTTTAATTAATAGACATATTAAATCTTTTCAGTTAGTTTTTCTTTTTTTAAAAAATAAAATTATGATACTTGCGAAAAATTTAGAAAATTTAGGAACAGAGTCTGCATTCAGTGTACTAGCAGAAGCTAAAGCATTAGAAGCAAAAGGACACCCAATGATTCATTTGGGATTAGGTCAACCAGATTTTAAAACACCAAAGCATGTAGTTGAAGCTGCTAAAAAAGCTTTAGACGACGGTCATCATGGATATGTCATGTCTAACGGAATTCCAGAATGTAGAGAAGCAGTTACAAGATGGATAAAAAAACGATATGACGCAACTATAGATGCTGAAAGAATTTTGATTATGCCAGGTGGAAAGCCTACAATGAGTTATGCAATCCAATGTTTTGGCGAACCAGGAGCGGAAATAATTCATCCTACACCTGCTTTCCCTATTTATGAATCAATGATAAATTATACTGGTTCTACACCGGTGCCCTATGATCTTACTGAAGATAAAGATCTTAAATTTGATCCGGATAAAATATTATCTTTGATTACTGATAAAACTAGATTGTTAATTTTAATTAATCCAAATAATCCCACTGGTAGTTTTGTCGAAAAATCAGTAATAGATTATTTTGCAAAAGAATTGGAAAAACATCCGCATGTCACTATTTTAAGTGATGAAATTTATAGTAGACAAATTTTTGACTATAAAGAAATGCCATCATTTTTTCATTACGAAGCATTAAAGGATAGATTAATTGTTTTAGAAGGTTGGAGTAAAGCTTATTCAATGACAGGTTGGAGATTAGGATGGAGTTATTGGCCTAAAGAAATGGTTGCGCATGTAAATAAATTGCTCATCAATAGTGTATCTTGCGTAAATGCAGCAGCACAATTTGCTGGTATAGCAGCATTAGATGGTCCAGATGATTCAATTAATGACATGCTAGATAAATTCACCTTAAGAAGAAATTTAATTCATAAAGGTTTGAATGATTTACCTGGAATAGAATGTAGTCTACCAGGTGGAGCTTTTTATGCTTTTCCAAATGTTAAAGGAACTGGAATGTCTGGGGCAGAATTTTGCAAAAAAGCGATGCATGAAGCAGGCGTAGCTATTGTACCAGGAACAGCTTTTGGTCAAACTTGCCAAGACTACGTAAGGTTTAGTTTTGCCGCATCTAGAGATAATATACAGCAGGCTTTAGAAAACATAGGCAAGATGCTTTCTAAATAGGCTGTATTTTTAACAAAAATTTTTGTAATATTTGATTATGAATGAGACAGTTCAGACAGAATTAAAAAAAATTTTTGATGGTAGATTTTCAACTTCAGAGTCTACTCGCTCAAACTATGCTAGAGGCGAAGACACATACGATCCAGTACTATCAAAAGCTGTAGTTTTTCCAGAAACTAACGAAGAAGTTTCTCAGTTATTAAAACTATGTAATGAACACAAAATACCAGTTGTTCCTTTTGGCACTGGAACTTCTTTAGAAGGCCACGTTGTTGGAAATCAAAACGGAATAACAATTTCTTTAGAAAAAATGAATAAGGTCTTAAGTGTTAATGCGGAGGACTTTGATTGTAGAGTTCAAGCAAATGTTACAAGAAAACAATTAAATGAATATTTAAGAGAGGACGGAGTTTTCTTTCCAATAGATCCAGGTGCGGATGCCGCTCTTGGTGGAATGGCAGCTACATCAGCTTCAGGAACAATGGCTGTTAAATATGGAACCATGAGAACTGTAATTTCAGGTCTGACTGTCGTACTTCCAAATGGAGATATTATTAAAACAGGTGCTAGAACAAAAAAAACTTCTGCTGGATATAATCTCACAAATTTATTTATAGGTTCGGAGGGAACGCTTGGGATAATTACTGAAGTACAATTAAGATTATCACCAATACCCGAAAGCATAATGAGTGCAGTTTGCTATTTTCCAGATTTAGACTCTGCAGTAAAAGCTTCTCAAGAAGTTATTCAATATGGCGTTCCAATTGCAAGAATTGAAATGCTTAATAAAGATCAAATGGAAATTAGTATTAAGTACTCTAAATTAGAAAATATAAAAGCGTCACCTACTCTATTTTTTGAATTTCATGGAAGTGAAGCATCAAATAATGAAAATATTGGAATTGTAGAAGAGATTTCAAAAAGTAATGGTGGAAGTGATTTTCAATGGGCATCTTCCCCTGAAGAGCAAAAAAAATTATGGAAAGCAAGACATGATGTTTACTACTCTGTAAAAGCTTTGGGACATGACATGAAAGTTTATTCAACAGATGTTTGTGTGCCAATCTCTAGATTAGTTGAGTGTATTTCTTGGGCAGAAAAAGAAGTGCAAAAGTTGGGGCTGACCGCTCCAATGGTAGGTCATGTTGGTGATGGAAATTTTCATTCTATAGTTCTTTATGATCCAGATGATGAGGATAAACAAAAAAGAATAAGACAATATAGCGATGATTTAATTAATAAAGCTCTTGAACTTGAAGGAACTATAACTGGAGAACATGGTATAGGACTTCAAAAAAAACATTACTTACTTAGAGAACATCCAGATAATGTACCTGTTATGAAATCTATTAAACGATCAATAGATGTAAACAATATAATGAATCCTGGTAAAATTTTCGATTTAAATTAATCTATTTTAATGAAAAAAATATTGGTCACCAGAAGATTGTTAAGATCTTGTGAGGATAAAGCAAAAGAAATCTTTGATGCAAATTTTAATCTTAACGATGAACTATATTCACAAAAAAAATTAATTGAAATGAGTGAAGGATGTGATGGAATACTTTCAGCTTTAACTGACAAGCTTGATGCTGAAACAATTAATCAATTACCAGACTCAGTTAAAATACTTTCGAACTTTGCAGTTGGATTTGGAAATATAGATTTAGAAGCTGCAAAAAAAAGAGGTATAGCAGTAACTAATACTCCAGACGTTCTAACTGATGCAACAGCAGAAATAGGAGTTCTTTTAATTCTTGGTGCTTGCAGAAGAGCTTCTGAGGGAATTGAAAGAGCTAGAGAAGGTGGATGGGTTTGGTCAGCAGATTTATTAATTGGAAAACAACTAACAGGCACAAGATTAGGAATTTTAGGAATGGGAAGAATTGGACAAAAAATTGCGAAAGTTGCTAAATCTCTTGGAATGATAATTCATTATCATAACAGATCAAAATTAAGTGAAGATAAAGAGCAAGGTGCAATTTACCATGATAATTTAAAAGATCTTTTATCTGTATCAGATGTCTTATCTGTTTGTTGTCCAGCATCAAAAGAGACAATTGATATGATTAATAAAGATACAATCGAATACTTACCTAAGGGCGCAGTAGTTACGAATGTAGCAAGAGGAGATATAATTGAAGATGAGGCAATGGTTGACGCACTGGATAGAAGAAAAGTTTATGCAGTTGGGTTAGATGTTTATAAAAATGAGCCAAATCTAAATAAAGGTTATTACAAACATAAAAGTGCTTTTATACTTCCTCATTTAGGCAGTGCTACAAAGGAAACTAGGACAGCCATGGCTAATTTAGCTATAGATAATCTTGATGAGTACTTCAAAACAGGAAACTGTAAAAATAAAGTCAATTAACAATCTCAAGTTGTATTAAGACTTTTTATCCTCATTTTTAATAATGACTCTAAGTTACATTTATGTTTAATTGTCGACAGTTAATTAACTATAGAGGAGAAATAAATGATTAAAGACAAAAAGTTGAAAGGTAAAAAATTACCTTCAAGACGTAAGTTCTTTAAAGCTGCTGCTGCGACTGGTGTTGCTGCTGTAGCTGCATCATCTTTAGCTGCTCCAGCTGTTGCTGCTGAAAGAATAGAAGCATCAATGGTTGCTACTTGGGGAAGAGATTTTCCAGGTCTAGGAACAGGAGCACAAAGATTTGCACAAAGAATAACAGATATGAGTGACGGTAGAATACAAGTTACTTACTATGCTGCTAACGAAAGAGTTAAAGCATTTGACTCATTTGATGAAGTAGCATCTGGTAACTCGCAAATGTATCATGCCGCTGACTATTACTGGGTAAAGAAAAATCCTGCATGGGGTTACTTTACAGCAGTACCTTTTGGTTTCACTTACACTGAAATGAATGCTTGGATCAGATTTGCTGGTGGTCAGGAGTTATGGGACGAACTAGCAGATGGTTTTGGTCTAAAAAACTTCATGTGTGGTGATACAGGAGTTCAAATGGGTGGATGGTTTAACAAAAAAATCAGAAGTCCTAACGACTTTAAAGGTTTAAAAATGCGTATGCCTGGTTTAGGTGGACAAGTTATTGGTAAACTTGGAGGATCTCCAGTTTCACTTCCTGGTGGACAGATTTATGAAAACTTGGTTTCTGGTGCAATTGATGCAACAGAGTGGGTTGGTCCATGGAATGATGAAGCAATGAAATTCCAAGAAGCTGCTAAATACTACTACTATCCTGGTATGCACGAGCCTGGATCTATGTTAGCATGCGGAACTAACAAGTCTTGGTTCACAAGCTTATCTAAATCAGATCAGTTGTTAATCGAAGCTGCTGCAGCAATGGAAAATGATGTTATGATGTCAGAGTACAATGCTAAAAATGGTGCAGCCTTAGATAGATTAATCAACGACCATGGTGTTAAACTCGAGAGATTTAACGACAAGGTTTATGATGGTTTTGGAAAAGCAGCAGAGGAAGTCTTTGAAGAGACAAGAGCGAGTAGTCCTCTTGCAGAAAGAATCCACTCAAGTTTCTTAAAAGCAAGAAAAGAAATTGGTGCTTGGACAAACCTTTCAGACTCACCTTACATTCAGCAAAGAAACAGAGTGCTAGGAATGTAATTACGTCTTTTATGTAATTAAAAGGGCCCTTAATTGGGCCCTTTTTTTTAGTTTTGATAAAAGCAAAAATTTAGTATTTAGAAAAGTTAATGGACGGAAAAAATAAAAGTATTCATCTTTATCTCAGAATTTTAAGTTATTCAGTGATAGCTTTTACCTTAGCTTTTTTGTTAAACAACTTACTTACAGTTTGGGCTGAATGGCCTGGAGTGAGAAAAATATTTTCTCATTACGAATTGTTTGGTCATAAACAAAAGCTCTTAGAGGGATCAGACTTAAATTATGGTTACATGCAAATTGGATTATATCTGATTTGTATAGGACTTTTAATATCTTATGTTTTTAAGACTTATTCTCAAACTTTAGAAAAAGACTCAGAAATACTGTCAAAATTTTCTGCTTATATAGTTAGGTCATCTTTCTGGGCGGTATTCTTGGTTGGTTTAGCTGATTTTATAATTTCTTTTATGGTTGTTGAAAGATTATGGGAAACAATTTTTAGTCCAGAGGTTAAAGCCTTCATGGTCAAAGCTCCTGAAAGAATAACCTTTATACATTTTCCAATTATTGCTGTTTCATTTATTATTGGTTATTTTACAAAATCGGTTGGTTTTATTTGGCTTGCAGTTTTAGTTGTCTTAAGTGAATTTTTTATAGTTTTATCTAGATTTATATTTTCTTATGAACAAGCTTTTCAAGGAGACCTTGTAAGATTTTGGTATGCAGCATTATATTTATTTGCAAGTGCTTATGCACTAATTCATGAGGGCCATGTTAGAGTTGATGTTCTTTACTCCACTTTCAGTGAAAGAAAAAAAGCATGGACTAATGCAATTGGTTCTGCAGTACTTGGTATACCACTTTGTTTGATTGTTATATTTTTAGGTTTAAATGGTAAAGCAAGTATTATTAATGGACCAGTAGTTGCTTTTGAGGTCACCCAACAAGGGTCTAATGGATTATATTTACTTTATTTGATGGCGGTGTATCTAGCGGTATTTGCTATCACAATGTTGTTACAGTTCACAAGTTTTTTTATGGGCAGCAGTTTCAAACTTTTAAACAGTAGGGAAAATTAGAATATGGAATTATTTTTCTTAGCCGTTTTAGTTTTAATCATGATAGTAGCTCTTGCATCTGGTTATCCTGTTGCATTTGCTCTTCCAGGTTCAGCAATAATATCTATTGGTTTAGCTGCATTCTTTGGTTATCTATTTGAAGGTGATGCAGATGCATTCTTTGCAGTAGATGGGCCAATAGAATGGCTTGTTGCCGGTATAACTAATTTTAGAAGTAATTACTGGGACGTTGAAACAGATACATTGATTGCAATTCCTTTATTTATTTTTATGGGAATTATGCTTCAAAAATCAAAAATCGCTGAAGACTTATTAATTACAATGGGCCAATTATTTGGTCCTATCCCAGGAGGTTTGGGTATCTCTGTTATATTTGTTGGTGCATTATTAGCAGCAACCACAGGTATTGTGGGAGCAACAGTAATTGCTATGGGATTAATCTCTTTACCAACAATGTTAAATAATAATTACGACAGAAAACTTGCAAGTGGAATTGTTTGTTCATCTGGAACACTTGGACAAATTATTCCTCCATCTATCGTATTGATCATTATTGCAGACCAATTAGCCAGTGCATCAGATGTTGCAAATAATATGAGACAGAATGATTACAAAGCATTAACTGGTGAGTTTAATATGCCAGGTGAGTTTAGGGTTGGATCATCAAGCGCTGGAGATATGTTCCTTGGAGCTTTATTGCCAGGACTAGTGTTGGTAGCTCTTTATATGATTTATGTTTTCTTTTATGCAAGATTTAAAAAAGGAGTTGCACCACCAGTACCATTTAAAGGTGAATTTAATTTTAAATTTTGGATGAGAGTAATTGTTATAATTATTCCACCTCTTGCATTAATATTTGCAGTTTTAGGTTCAATATTAATGGGAATTGCAACCGTTAACCAAGCTGGTTCTATTGGAGCTATAGGTGCAACATTAATGGCAGGTTATAGATTATTTGAAGGAAAGAAAAGTGCCTTTTACCCTCTTTTGCTTATAATCGGCTCATTGATACCCATCACTTTTTTTGCCTCAAACTATGAACTCAATATAAAAAATTTAGAAGAAAGAGATATTGGAGCAATATACATAACAGCTTTCTTCGTTGTTCTTCTTGTAATCGGAATTTCATGGAGTTTTTGGAGAACTTATAAAACTGAGAATGTCTTAAAAGAAGTTGTAACCGAAACCTGTATTACTACTTCTATGGTATTTATTATCCTATTAGGAGCAGCGATGCTTACTTCAGGTTTTAGAGCATTTGGTGGCGAGGAATTGGTTAGAGATTTTCTTCAAGACTTACCCGGTGGCTTTTGGACCCAATTTGTAGTTGTTATGATCGTAATATTTTTGTTGGGTTTCTTTTTAGATTTCATTGAAATAGCAGTTGTTGTTGTTCCAATAATTGCACCAATATTGTTAGCTGAAACAGGAGCAAATGTAACAGCAGTTTGGTTGGGAGTTATGATTGGTGTGAACTTACAAACTTCTTTTTTAACTCCTCCATTTGGATTTGCCCTGTTTTATTTGAAAGGTGTAGCGCCAAAAGTAGTACAAACATTAGATATTTGGAAGGGTGTAGTGCCATTTATAGCCCTTCAGCTTATTGGATTGGCCATTGTAGGTTCTTACCCATCACTTGTAAACTACCTTCCTAACAGAGTTTATTTAACTTCAAATGTAGCGCCACCTCCTATGAACCCCAAACTGCAATATTGTCTACAAGAATATAAGTTTGCAAGATACGATACAAATGGTGATGCAATAAAGAATGCAATATTAAAATTCCAATCAGACTCACCAACCAATCTTCCTGATGATAAAATGGAAATATTAGAAGATCATTTTGATAGTGCACTAGGGACTTTTGCTTTAGTAGAAAAACTAAAAAACGCAGAGAAAATATACAATGATTATACAGTTGATTATAGAGATATGCATTTTACTGTTAGAAAAAAGCAGAAAAAAATTCTTAAATTAAACAAAAAAATTGATAAGTACAAAGCTGAAATTAGGAATTTGGATGATGATGATATCAGTGATAAAAATAAAATTGAATTAAAAATAGAAGATATCAAGTTAGAAATCGATGAAATAAGTAAATCTATTCCAGATACCTGGGAAACTAAAAATTCAGAATTTGAAAAAATTAAAAAAGCTAAAAATACAACATCAAAAAGATACAAAAGAAATGTAGATGATGCTTATGATTTATTAGACCAGTTTGCTTTATTTATAGTCGACGTAGATAAACTTAAAGAGGTATCCAATGATATTAAAAAATTAGAAATGACTGTTGAAAAAGAAAACCAAACAAAAAATTATGAAGAGTCAATATCAATAATGGATGGTCTATTTGACAAATTAAGTGAAACATCTGGAATGGATGCTTTTCTGGACAGTGTTGATGAATTATTCTCAGAAATGGACTCTGAAGAAATTAATGCTGAAGAGGTAAAAATAAAATCTGATGCAGTTATAGAGCTTTACAATAAAGAAGTTTCTTGGAGATCAGTTGCTAAACAAGATTTAATGCCAAAACTTCAGGAATACAATCTTGCAATTAAAGAGACTATTGGATTAAGATTACAATCTAAGTTAACAAAAGAGCAAGCCATATACGTCTCAAGATGTAATTCAGTACATAGAGATATTTCTTTAAATTTTTAATTAACTTGTAATTTGATCAATTAATTCTGATCTTTTATATAATCCTAGATTTTCTGCTTTCTTCTTTAAATTTTCGTATTCAATTTTTAAATTTGTAGTTTTAACATCAACTTTGTTTCCAATCTCAATTATAGATCCTATAATTGGATCAATTTCCAAAGGACGTTTTGCATGCAAGTCTTGAGTTGTGGATGGTTTATGATCTTTAATTGAAATTGCAGCATTTATTCTATGGTCTATAGAAACGTTAAATTTAACCCCAATTTTCTCCCCTACAGATTGACATTCTTCCATTAATTTTCTCACGATTTTCAATAGTTCTGGGTCATTACCAATTTCATCTAAAGATTTATCGTGTAGTGCGCTAACAATATTAAAAGAGCAATTACCCCAAAGCTTTATCCATATTTCATCTCTTAAGTTACTTTTTTGTGGTGCTTTTAAACCTCCGGCAATTAATAAGTCTGCAATAATTTTAAGTCTTTCTGATTTTGATCCATCAGGTTCGCCTAATGTAAATCTTTCACCACCATTGTGCTTAATAACTCCAGGTTCAGTAATTTCAGCTGCTGGATAAACTACACAACCGAGAGCTCTTGAAGGTTTCAAAGAATTCCAAATTTTACCATCAGGATCAACACTATCTATATGTTTCTCATCTAAGTTTGTCCCTGTGTTAGCTTTATGAAAATACCACCAGGGTAAGCCATTTACAGCAGATATTATAGTTGTATTTTCTCCAATTAAGTTTTGTAGAGACTCTACTATATTAGTAATCGCGTGAGCTTTCACTGAAATAAAAATATAATCTTGAATTCCAAGTTCTTTAGGATCATCTGTTACTTTTAATTTAAAGTTTTCTGATTTATCATTTTTAATTAATGTTAAGCCGTTTTCTTCTATAGCTTTCTTGTGTGGACCCCTAGCTATAAGCGATAAATCAATATTATTTTTACTCAAGCATGCCGCTAAATATCCACCAATAGATCCTGCACCAAATATACAAACTTTTGTCATTAATTATTTAAACCAAATTTTTTTGCTAAAACGTTTCTTTGTAGTTTTCCTGTTGCTCCTTTTGGAATTTCCTCAACAAAAAAAATTTTTTTTGGTATTTTAAACTTAGCAAGTTTTTCTTGAGCATATTCTAAAACATCATTTTCTGAACATGTCTCACCACTTTTTATTATTATTGCGCTTGCAATATTTTCTCCAAGCATTTTATCATCATAACCAAAACAAACTGCTTGATCTATAAATGGATGGTCCATTAATACATTGTCAACTTCTAATGGAGATATTTTTTCTCCACCTTTATTAATTATTTCTTTCAATCTTCCTGAAATCTTTAAATAA
>JACWEE010000060.1 GCA_014653665.1 Pelagibacterales bacterium SAG-MED34
TAGATGTTGGTTTAGCAATAGTTGATAAAAGAAGACCTAGTCCTGGAAAGTCACAAGTTATGAATGTCATTGGGAATGTTAAAAATAAAGTTTGTATTTTAACTGATGATATAATTGATTCCGGAGGAACAATTGTCAATGCAGCTGACGCTTTATTAAAAAGAGGTGCAAAAGAGGTTCATGTATATGCAACTCATGGTGTTTTTAGTGGAGATGCAGTTAAAAAGATAAAGAATTCAAAAATTAAAAATTTAGTTATTACAGATAGTATAGACAGTTCAGACAAATTAAAAAAAGTAAGAAATATTGAAGTATTATCAATATCAATATTATTGGCTGAGGCTATTAAAAGGATTTCTAATTCAACATCTGTTTCAGATCTATTCAAATAAAACTTGTAAAATTAGCGAACTTCGGTTAAAAACCAGCTCTTTATGAGCACAATACAAGCAACAATTAGAGATTTTTTCTGATAAATTTTTATCTTTGATAACAGCAAGCTGTAGTTTTATTCTAGTCAAAGGTGTTCTTAAATCGTGACTAATACCAGATAACATTTCAGATCTTTGATTTAGATGTCTTTGGATTCGTTTTCTCATTTTCTCAAATTCTAGACCTGCTTTTCTTATTTCCAAAGCTCCTGAAGGTCTAAACTCTTCAATATCTTCACCTCTACCAAATCTTTCAGATGCTTGTGCAAGTTTAGTAATTGGT
Source organism: Pelagibacterales bacterium SAG-MED34 (assembly GCA_014653665.1). GTDB lineage: Bacteria > Pseudomonadota > Alphaproteobacteria > Pelagibacterales > Pelagibacteraceae > Pelagibacter. Next base: position 715 of record JACWEE010000060.1, read on the forward strand.
CTTGTTTGATTCTTTAGGAAAATCATTGCTACCGCTATCATTAAAACTGCAGGAACAGTTATCCAAAATGCAAATATTCTAATAGAGGATGCTTGAATTCTTTCTTTTGGAAAAAATATTTGCAAAACTCCATCTCTAAATTTTATTCTTAAATCTACAACTTCCTTGTATGAAATTGTATTAAACCAATGTTCTCCAATTTTAGGTTTCAATTCTCTTCTTAACGTCCTATCCATTGGACTAAACCATCTTTCAACTTTTATATCTGGTAGTTTTTCATTATCTAAAAACCTAACAGAAAAGCTAAAATTTTTATTGTAAAGGTCTGTAACTATTTTTTTATTATATTCGCTCTCATTGTCATAAATATCTATGATAGTTACTATTTCGCTTACCAGAGCTTTTGTTAAACCTTTATTTGTTTTAATCCATAAACTATCAAAAAAAACTAAGGATATAGTGATTTGTAATATTACTATTGGGACTGCTACAATTAATAAGCCTCTATAAAATAATCTTTTGGGTAAAATGTTTTTTAAAAATTTATTCAATCCAAAGGACATACCCTTCTCCTCTTATAGTTTGTAAGTATTTTGGACTTTTTGGAGTTTCTTCAATTTTTTTTCTTAATCTAGTAACAATAACATCTATCGATCTTTCTTTATTTAGATCTATTAAACTTGCAATTTCATCTCTTTTGAAGATTTTACCGGGAGAA
>JACWEE010000061.1 GCA_014653665.1 Pelagibacterales bacterium SAG-MED34
TTATTAAGAATATTGAGAATGGATTTATAGTACCACCAGTTAAATAAAGCATAATCCAACAGATATATTAGTTTTAGTTTTTATTTTTTTTAGAGGACAATTAAAATTAAGTCTGTTGAAAGATGCTGTGTGGACAACTATTAAAACTGTTGGTTCATTATATTTAATTGTAATTGGAGCAAGTATATTTAATTACCTTATAACTGTTACACAACTACCTTTTGCTGTAGTTGATTTTATAAATTATTTAGAACTTACTCCTTTAGGAATAATTTTAGTAATTTGTGCAATATATTTAGTGCTTGGTACTGTAATGGATTCTTTAGCAATGTTATTTTTAACTATTCCAGTATTTTATCCTGTAATTGTTGATGCTGGAATTGATCCAGTATGGTTTGGAATATTTGCGGTAATAGTAGTCGAATTTGGATTAATTTCACCTCCTGTTGGTATGAATCTGTTTGTTATTAAAGGTGTTATGCAAAAAACTCCTCTTCAAACCATATGGTTTGGAACTCTTCCTTTCTTACTGACAGATGTAATTAGACTTGCTTTAATTATAGCTTTTCCGGCAATATGTTTGTATTTGCCTAGTCTGATGACTCCATAGTATGATTGAAATTTTTAAAATAATTAAAATAAATTAAGCCAAAAATAGCACCAACAAGGATTAAAATATATTGATAGAATTTTAAAAGAACAAATACAACAGGAAGCTCTTTGCCAGGATTTTGAGCAATAAAATTTTCAGTTCCGTCTTTATATAAATCTATCGGCCCAAAAGTTGCGTACAGACCATAAATAAAAATATAAACGCATGGAATTATTGCTATTAATAATAAAATTTTGTTTTTTCTTATTAATTTTATTAGATTTGCGGAAACTCCAACTGTTACTAAACCGATTAAGGATAATATTAATGGATTCATTACCATACTCCTATCATAATACCGTCGTCTTTAGTATAGTCTCTTTCTTTCAAAACAAATTCATCTGTTGCAGCAACTCTATTTTTTCTATTAGTAATTCTTTTAAGTAGAATATCTTTCATTTCCTCAATAATTTTTGTATGGTCAAGAGATTGTCCCAAATCATTAAATTCGTCTGGATCATTTTTTAAGTCAAACAATTGTGGTGGAAAACCTTTATAATAAATATACTTCCAATTATTATTTCTTATCATATAAGCTCTTGCATCTGATGCTCCAATATTGAGAATTTTTCTTGCTTCGTTAAATGAGTAATCTATCTCGCTAAATACACTATCTTTCCAATTAGAAACTTCATTTCCTCTAATAATTGGTAACAGTGATTGTCCCTCAAGGCGATGTTTACTTACATTGCTATCTACAGAGTCTAAAAAAGTAGGTAGTAAGTCTATAGCTTCTACAAATCTTTTTTCTCGCACTCCCCT
>JACWEE010000062.1 GCA_014653665.1 Pelagibacterales bacterium SAG-MED34
TAAATGATAATACAGTAATAGCACTTGCAAAAAAAACTTCAAATTTAAGATTTGCAAATGATAGCTATAGGCGTTTTATTCAAATGTATTCTAGTGTTGTATTGGGAATAGAAAGTTATCACTTTGAGGATATAATCGAGAACTATAAGTTAACTAAAGGAGTATTATTAGACACAGAATTAGATGAGTATGATTGGCAAGCTTTAATAAAAGATTTTAAAAACATAGTGAAAGAAAAAACAAAAAAAGATTTTCCTCAAAGTGTCAAAGAACAACTGGTGGGAGCTATAAGTGCTGTTTTCTTATCTTGGGAAAGCCACAGAGCAAAAGTCTATAGAAAATTAAATCAAATACCGTCTAATTGGGGTACAGCAGTTAATGTACAATCAATGGTTTTTGGAAATATGGGAAATGATTGTGCAACTGGTGTAGTCTTTACTAGAAATCCATCAGATGGATCAAAAAATATTTATGGAGAATATTTAATAAATGCGCAAGGAGAAGATGTTGTTGCTGGAACTAGAACACCACAACATATTACAAAAAAAGCTAGAGTTGAATCAAAAGAAACTCTTAAGTCAATGGAGGAGGCAATGCCAAAGACATACAAGCAACTAAAAAATATATTAATCAAATTAGAAAAACATTACAAAGATATGCAGGATGTTGAGTTTACAGTTGAAAATAAAAAACTTTGGATGCTTCAAACACGCTCTGGAAAACGAACAGCTAAATCTGCTGTAAAAATAGCTGTAGATATGGTTAATGAAAAGTTGATTACTAAAAAAGATGCAATATTACGAATAGAACCAAGTTCTTTAGACACTTTGCTTCATCCAACTTTAGATGAGAAAGCAAATTTAGAAGTAATTGGGTCTGGCTTACCCGCATCACCCGGTGCTGCAAGTGGAAAAGTTGTTTTTACGTCTGAGGAGGCTGAAAGACTAAATAGTATGATGCAAAGTACAATATTAGTTCGTGTAGAAACTTCGCCAGAAGATATACATGGTATGCATGCAGCAAAAGGAATTCTTACCTCAAGAGGAGGTATGACAAGTCATGCTGCAGTAGTTGCTAGAGGGATGGGGCGACCATGTGTTTCTGGATCTAGTGAAATAGAAATTGATTATGAAAACAAATTATTCAAAACAAACAATAAAGTAATTAAAGAGGGAGAAATAATTACAATTGATGGTTCAACAGGCAGAATAATTATTGGCGAGATAAAAACAGTTAAACCAGAAATATCAGGTGATTTCTCAAAATTAATGAGTTGGTCTGATGATTTCAGAAAATTAAAAATTAGAACTAATTCGGAGACGCCATTAGACAGTAAAACTGCTAGAGAATTTGGTGCAGAGGGTATTGGTTTGTGTAGAACTGAACATATGTTTTTTGAGGAGGAAAG
>JACWEE010000063.1 GCA_014653665.1 Pelagibacterales bacterium SAG-MED34
TAGTCCTGGTTGCTATAGGGAAAGTGGCACGTTATCTTGTGGTTATTGCAGTGACAAATTGGTCTTTAAACCTATTTTAAAATTGTTCATGTGCATTTAAATATAATTGTAATTAAACTTTTACAAATTTTTCATCTTATTTAGATAACTTTTAAGATAATCAAAAAAGGAATATATAATGATAAAACTTATCTTAGCAGGCCTTCTGGCTTCGACCGCATTTGTTAGCACAGTAAATGCAGATTTTAAAGAAATTGGGAAATTTGGAACACCAGCAAATAACCCTAGTGCAGAAGAAACATCAGCAGAAATAATTGCGGCAACAGCAGATGGCATGAAACTGGTATATAGCGATAGCCCTGCAAACGCGTTAGGCATGATTGATATTATTGATCCAGCAAATCCGAAACCATTAGGTCACATGCATTTAGGTGGTGAACCAACTAGTGTTGCAATCAAAAATGGACAAGCATTTGTAGGTATTAATACCTCTCCAAACTATCTAGAGCCAAGTGGTCACTTATTAATTGTTGATCTTGACTCAGGAAAAGAAGTTACAAAAGTAGAACTAGGTGGACAACCAGACTCGGTTGCAGTTAGTCCAGATGGAACTTTTGTGGCAGTAGCTATTGAAAATGAACGTAACGAAGATATTAACGATGAAAAAATTCCACAACTTCCAGGGGGTTTTGTGGCAATTGTTAATTTAGCAGATAACAGTGTCACTAAAGTGGACTTAGTTGGTTTTTCAACTATTGCTCCTAACGATCCAGAGCCTGAGTTTGTTGATATCAATAATTTAGGTGAAATAGTTGTTTCTATCCAAGAGAATAACTGGATGGCGGTTATTGATCGAAGTGGAAAAGTAATTTCAGAGTTTGATGCAGGACTAGTAACATTAGTAGGTATTGATAACAAAAAAGATGGCGAACTAAAGATGGTTGATACCATTGAGAATGTTCGTAGAGAACCAGACGCAGTTAAGTGGATTGACGATGACCATTTTGCAACTGCAAATGAAGGTGACTATAAACATGAAGCACCAGGTCAAGCAAAACGTGGTGGTAGTCGTGGATGGACAATCTTCAATAAAAATGGTTCGGTGGTGTACGAGTCAGGTTCGTCATATGAAAGAGCACTTGCTTCAGCGGGTTACTGGCCAGAAAAACGTGCAGAGAAAAAAGGTGTAGAACCAGAGTCAGTTGAAGTAGCAATATATGGTGATACACGTTATATCTTTGTTGGTGCAGAAAGAGCAAACGCTATCGGTGTTTATAAAGCAAATGATTTAACAAATCCAGAATTAGTTACTATATTACCAACAGGTATTGGACCAGAAGGTTTAGTTGCTATTCCACAACGGAACTTATTTATAAGTGCTAACGAAGTTGACAAAG
>JACWEE010000064.1 GCA_014653665.1 Pelagibacterales bacterium SAG-MED34
AATCAATATTTTTCTCAAAGTTTTTACCGGCTGTAGAGCAATATAACAAAAAAAAACTTAAAATTGATAATTATGATAATATTGACTTACTAAGTTCATATAATAAGCACATATATAATTCCAAAGCCCAGATATTAAACTTATTAAAAAATAAAAACTTTATCTATATACCTAATACTTTTATCGAAAATATAAAAAAAGAAAAAACATATAAGTTAATTACAGAAAATAAAAAAAGACTGAATATAAAATTTAATAAAAGTATAATATCCACAGGAACCGTAGGTTCTACAATATTAGTTGACAGAATTCTTAAAAGCTCTGATAGATATAGATTATTTCATACACCAATGCTGAAAACAATGTACTTTTCAATTTTTTTGCCATTTAAGATAAGAAATAAGATTAAATTTAGTTTACCTTTACTTAATTTGAATATTTATATTAAAAAAGAAAAATTTCTTGGATCGTTGATGAGTTTAAATAACATTTCAAACTCTTTTTTTGGCATAAGTAAGTTTAATATTTTATTTTTGTTATTAAAAAAATTTATATTTGTTGGTAATATTTTTTTACCTTCAAGTTATTCTAATACCTTCATAGATATTCGCAATAATAAAACTTTAATTTATTCCAATAATAATTTGAATCAAAAGAGATTATTATTTCCGTTAAGAAAAAAAATAAATTCGTTTTTATCTCAATTCAATTTGTTCGAATTTTTACCACAAAATCTTAAATTTCTTGAAAATGGCTCTGACGCGCACTACACGAGTACTTTAGAACAAAAATATATAAATGGAAAAAAATTATTAGGGAATAATTGTGAATTATATAAGTTTAAAAATATTCATATTATAGATGGATCATCTATTAAGGCAGGTTTATATTATCCAACATATTTTCTTATGTTATATGCCAGGTATATTTCAAAAAAAATAATTACTAATGATAAAAAAAACAAGAATTAATATTAGCACATCTTTTAAAATATATTTCAAATTTTTTTTAAATTTAATTCCCTTTATAAGTAAGAAAAATGAAAAGCTTTTTTTAGAATTTTTGAGGAAATTATTTTATACAGATAAAATTTTATTAACGTCACAAGGTCGGGTGGCTGCATTCAACATTTTTAAAGTTATCTTATCAAAAAAAAAAAAGGAAATATTAATTTGCCCTTATACTCTCACAGAGGTAGTAAATGCAATTATATATGCAGGAGGAATACCTGTATACGTTGAAATTAATTTAAAAAATGGATTACCATTAGAGGAGGATTTGAAAAAAAAAATAAATGAGAGTACAGCTGGC
>JACWEE010000065.1 GCA_014653665.1 Pelagibacterales bacterium SAG-MED34
TAAGGATATAGTGATTTGTAATATTACTATTGGGACTGCTACAATTAAGAAAAAAATCTATTTCAATGGAAGAAAAAATTTAGTCACGAGATGCATCAATAATTTACTCGAGAATTCTGTTAAATATGCAGAAAAAATATTAGTAAATTTAGAAACGAAAAATTCTACGATTATTTTATCAATTGATGATAATGGTCCTGGTGTAGATAAATCAGAATTTAGCAACATTACTAAACCATTCTATAAAATAGACAAAAGTAGGTCTGAGTCTAAATCAAGTGTTGGTTTAGGTTTATCAATATCATCTGATATTATAAAGTCTCATGGAGGAGATATTGAGTTTAATAAGTCAAAATTGGGTGGGCTGAAAGTTACTATTTCTTTGCCTTACTAGTTTTTTTTCTTTTTTTTTTCTCGTTTAACTTTTCGCTTCTAATTCCTCAATTTCTTGACAAATTACTTCTTGTAAAGTCTTAAACCAATTTCGAGCTAGTTTTTTTTTAATTGTTTGATCCATAGATATTTGATTGTCTTATATTTTCTGACAATACTATTGCAACCGAAGATGCGAGGTTCAAGGATCTTTTTTTTTCAATCATTGGTATTTTTATCCTATTCTCTAGCCTTTTATGAACTTCATCTGGAACACCAGCACTTTCTCTTCCAAATAGTAATGTGTCATTGTATCTAAATTTAAATTCAGTATAAATTTTACTGGCCTTAGTGGTCATCAAAACTACTCTTTCATTCTTTTTTGCTTCAAAAAATTCATCTGAACTTTTGTAAATCTTCATCAATTTTTCATCCAGGTAGTCCATCACAACTCTTTTAAAGCGCTTGTCACTTAGTAAAAATCCACAAGGCTCTATAATCTCAAGAACAGCCCCAAGGCAAGAACAAGTTCGAGCTATCGCAGCCGTATTTTGTGGTATATCAGGCTCGTAAAGTGCTATTTTAGGCATCGATTTAGTTTTTTTGTGTGTCATTGTTACCATGGAAAAATAACGTTTTTCTTCATATATGAAATCATATATTAAGAAAAAATTAAAATAATAATAAATGTCCGATTCAGAAAAAAAGAAGCCAAATAGACGAGATTTTATAGTAACCGCAACAACGGCAGCAGGTGCAGTAGGGGTCGGCGCGGTTGTTTGGCCATTAGTTGATCAAATGAACCCAGATGCTTCAGTTAAAGCCCTAGCAAGCACAGAAGTAGACATAAGCGCTGTTGAGCCTGGTCAATCGATAACTGTTTTGTGGAGAGGTAAACCAGTTTT
>JACWEE010000066.1 GCA_014653665.1 Pelagibacterales bacterium SAG-MED34
TTACAAAGTGGGTGTATTAAATTTAATGGGGAACGTTTTTATGAAAAAATCTGATGATGTCTTTAGAAGAAGTAAAGAATTTTTAGATCAAAATGTGCTAAAAAAAAAGTATGATTTTCTCATAGTTGACTTTCATGGTGAGATAACAAGCGAGAAAATGGCCATTGGACACGTATTTGATGGAAATGCTACATTTGTAGTAGGCACCCATACTCATGTACCAACAAACGACGGAAGAGTTCTGAATAATGGAACTGCATATTTAACAGATGCAGGAATGTGTGGTGATTACAACTCTGTTATTGGGATGAATGCTGAAAATTCTATTAATAGATTCTACAAAAAAGAGTCTGTAAAACACTATCCAGCTGAGGGAGAGGCATCACTTTGTGGAGCAATTATTCAAGCTAACCCGAAAAATGGTTTGGCATTAAATATAAGTCAGTTTATATTTGGTGGTCAACTTCAGAAAGACAATTAAATCATGGCAGGTCATTCTCATTGGGCAGGTATCAAGCATAAAAAAGGAAAAGCAGACAAACAAAGATCTGCTATTTTTTCTAAACTATCTAGGGAAATTACAGTAGCAGCAAAACTTGGCGACAAAAATCCTGACATGAATTCAAGATTAAGATCTGCAATTCAGGCTGCTAGATCAGCCAATATGCCTAAAGATAACATAGAAAGAGCTATTGATAAATCATCAATAGCAGCAGACTCTAATTTTGAAAATATTAGATATGAAGGATTTGGACCTGCAAAATCTGCAATAGTAGTTATCACTTTAACAGATAATAAAAATAGAACTGCCTCAAATATAAGAACAATTTTTCAAAAACATGGAGGAGGGCTTGGTACCCAAGGTTCTGCATCACATAACTTTCTTCAACTAGGAGTCATTAAGATTGAGAAAGAGGAAATTGATGAAGAAAAAGTTTTTAACCTAGCAACTGATGCTGGAGCTAGTGATTGTATATTTCATGATAATTATTACGAGATTCATACAAATAATAATGAGATATATGATGTAAAAAATTTATTGGAAAAGGAGATTTCTAATTTCATATCTACAGAAATCGAATGGGTTGCTACAAATAAAATCAAACTAAATGATGAAGACAAAGAAAAAATGATTAAGTTTTTGGAAATTTTAGAGGAAGATGATGATGTTCAAAATGTTTTTACAAATGCAATCTAATTAATTTAATGATAATAATTGGAATAGATCCTGGGATAACTGGTGCAATTTGTTTTTTTGAAGATGGAGAATTG
>JACWEE010000067.1 GCA_014653665.1 Pelagibacterales bacterium SAG-MED34
CATGAAGTTACTTTCATAAATAACCATAGATTGAGTAAAGGTTTCTTCAACCATTTTTCCAAGAATTAAACCCATTACAAATGGAGCTGGTGAAAAACCATTTCTCAAAGCAAAATAACCTATAATACCGGATAACAACATGACCCATACATCAAAAATAGCTGAACTATAAGCATAAGAGCCTATTAAAGAAAATATAAATACAGAAGGCCATAAAAATCTCTTCGGAATAAAGGTTACATAAGAGAAAAATCTAGCTCCCACTAAACCAATTCCAAGAAATGCAAAATTAGCAAAAAGCATTGCTCCAAAAATTGCATAAACTAAATGTGGAGTTTCAGTAATTAGATAAGGCCCTGGTCTAAAACCATGCATGACTAATGCTGCTAAAATTAAAGCAGTAGTACCACTTCCGGGTATTCCAAGAGCAAGTGTCGGCACCATTGCACCGCCAGCTGCAGCATTGTTTGCAGCCTCTGGTCCAACTATTCCTTCTGCACATCCTGTACCAAATTTTTCTGGAGTTTTTGAAAACCTTTTAGCTTCATTATATCCCATCATAGCAGCGACTGTTGAGCCCTCTGCTGGTAAAATTCCAATAAAAGTTCCAAGACCTGATGATCTTAATATGGTTCCTTTTAAACTTTTTAATTCTGCAATTGTTGGTAATCTTAATGCCTTTGCAGACATTCTCTCTACTGCATTATTTAACGTCTTAGATTGTGCTAGTAATTCTGACATAGCAAACAATCCAATTAACACAGGTACAAATTTAATACCCTCTGTTAATTCCTGAACACCAAAGTCATATCGTTCAACACCAGTTGCAAGGTGAACTCCAATAGTTGAGACAAAAACTCCTAAAGCACCAGCCACAAGATTTCTAATAGATGATTTTCCACTCATGGCTGCTAACATTGATAAAGCAAAAACTGATAAACCAAAATATTCTACAGGTCCAAATTTTAAAGCTATGTCGGCAAGCAAAGGTGTTGCAAATAAAAAAATAACAATAGCAAATATTCCACCCAAAACACTAGACACTGCAGCAAGACCCAAAGCTCTTCCAGGTTCTCCATTTTTTGCCATTTGATATCCGTCTAAAGCAGTAGCAACAGCAGGGGGTGCACCTGGGGCATTAATAAGTATGGCTGTAATTGACCCCCCAAAAGTTCCAGCACAATATAAGGCTGCCATCATCGAAATTGATGCAACTGGATCCAGACTAATCGTAAAAGGCATTAACAAAGCAATAGCC
>JACWEE010000068.1 GCA_014653665.1 Pelagibacterales bacterium SAG-MED34
GGCAAAGGGTTTAAAAGCTAGATTTTGATTTTCCCACCTTTTACCTAATCCATCAGTTAAATGAGAATAATCTCTTTCAATTTCTTTTAAAGCAAAAGCCTCAAAGAAACCATGCTCACCCTCAAATACAGTCCTTGGCCCATAAAAACCAGATTTTGCAATCAGTGCCGCATTCATTCCAGAGTTTGCTGACCAACCTGGATGAACTCTTTTTGTCCATGACCCTTCTGCAAGATATTCAATAATGCCTGAGGTAAAGCTACCTGCTATACCTAAAGCTGAAACCATTTGCTTTTCTGTTAAATCCAATACTGATGATAAACCTGCAGCAACACCAAACGTTCCACAAACAGCAGTTGGATGAAAAGATTGTTTATGCATCGCTGTTGGCGCAACTAAAGCTAACCTACAAATTAACTCAGAACCAATAGTCAATCCTTTTAAAATTTGATCACCATTCAAGTTAAATTTTTGAGTTGCAGAAAGCATTGCTGGAATCATTGTGGCCCCAACATGCATGGGATTTCCCTCAAAAGTGTCATCAAAATCTTCACCATGTGCTGCCGTACCAGCTATTATAGCTGATGAAAATAAATCAAATCTTTCACTATGACCTAAGGATACCAGGTTTCCTGATCCCTTATAAGTCTCAACTAAACTTTTTACATAATTCTCATTTCTGGCAGATAAAATAATTCCACAAATATCTTTTAGTAAAAACTTTAAAGTTGATTGGGTTTTTTCTGGAATATCTTTAACACTTAGGGTTTTACTCCAACTAGAAAATTCTTCTGCAATTGTCATGGGGTATAAGTACCACCGTTTACATGAAGTGTCTGTCCATTAATGTAACCAGCTTCTTTTTTACAAAGATTAACAATTACTTCTGCTACTTCTTCAGGATTACCAAATCTTTTTAATACTAAATTAGGAGTTTGTGGATGACGTAACCAATGACCTTTAAGTTTTTTTTCTTTGGAGTTAAAATCTTCTATAAAACCAGGAACAACACAATTACAAGTAATTCCTCTTTCTAAAAACTCCATGCTAATAGCTTTTGTTAGTCCAACTAGAGCAGCTTTAGAAGTGACGACGTGAGCTCTTTCTTTTGCTCCTATGTGAGCAGATAATCCACCTATATTTATTATTCTTCCCCATTTTTGTTTCGTCATATGTCCTATTAGAGCTTGAGTACACAGAAAAGAAGCATCTACATTTACAGACATGACTTTCTTCCAAT
>JACWEE010000069.1 GCA_014653665.1 Pelagibacterales bacterium SAG-MED34
TTATTGAATCTGGATCTCCAGGTATTTGAGTTAGCGAAATGGCACCAAAGTGAGTTACGCCACCACCATCATCAAATTTTTTAATTTGTATGATTTGGTTATAAGCATCTTGAAGCTTATCAATATCAAATTGTATAGTTTGTTTTTGAAAATCACTAAAGTCCAAAACTCTATCAGTTTGATTATGTAAGTTGAAGTTTACGATTTTATTTTTATTGTCTATCATGAAGATTGTTTTCTACTCATTTATATATATATTTGTATAATAGATTTTGTCGCATAATAAAATACAATATGATTACAGGTAAATACCCAAATTTAAGGCTTAGAAGATCAAGAAAATATGCTTGGTCTAGAAAATTAGTCCAAGAAAGTTCTTTATCTTATAGTGATTTGATCTTGCCGATTTTCTTGATTGAAGGAAAAAATAAAAAAGAATCAATAAAATCTATGCCTAATGTATTTAGATATAGTATAGACAAGTTAAATACAGTTGTAAGCAAAGCTATAAAAAAAGGAATACCTATGGTTGCTTTATTTCCACATACAAGCCCAACAAAAAAAGACGAAAATGGTTCTGAAGCTTTGAATCCAGACAATTTAGTTTGTAGAGGAATAAAGTTAATTAAAAAGAAATTTAAGAATAAAATTGGTATTATGTGTGATGTGGCCCTAGATCCTTACACTTCCCATGGCCATGATGGATTGTCTTTGAATAAATATAATGAAAATTCATCAATAGCAGAATTTTACACTGAAAATAATGGAAAAATAGTTGGTGTAATTTTTGGATCAACTTCAAAAAAGATTAAGAGTTATTTGCTAATAGGTAATAAATTTCACATAAATTCGAAACTAAGAGAGGATGGGAGACTTGGTTATCTAAAAGTTGAAATTGATGAAATTAAAACGCCTGTTTATTTAGAAAATAAAAAAAAACTATTTTGTATTATATATTGCATGAATTTGATTAAAATTCTTACTGCTGAAAATGAGAATAATATTGAAATATATAATCTTTTAGAAAAATTATTCAAAATATTTGAACTTGATAATTGGCTTGTAGAATTTTTATATTTAGAGCTAAATATACTAAAGTCTATTGGATATGATATTAATTTCAAAGATTATGTGGTTGATAAAAATATTAATGGCCAAACCAAATATATTGTAGGCTCAAGTCAAAAAATTATACCTAATTTTCTAATAGATAAAAATATTATTCCAGAAAA
>JACWEE010000007.1 GCA_014653665.1 Pelagibacterales bacterium SAG-MED34
ATTAGAGATGGGTGGAAAAAGTCCATTTATAGTTTTAGAGGATGCTAAAATTACAGATGATTTAATTGATAATGCTATGAATTCTGCATTTTGGAATGGTGGACAAAACTGCTCAGCAAATATGAGACAGATAGTTCATAAAAAAGTTAAAGATGAATTTTTAGACAAAGTTATTAAAAAAGTTAAAAAGCTAAAAGTAGGAGATCCATTAGATTTAAAATCAAATATGGGATCTATGATTTCAAAAGGACATTTGCAAACTGTTGATGGATATATCCAAAAAGGTATAGATGAGGGAGCAAAACTTTTAACCGGAGGAGTTTCAAATAATAAGCAAAAAGGTTTTTATGCAAAGCCAACCTTATTTGATGGATTAAAAGAAAATATGACCATTGCTCAAGAGGAAATATTTGGACCAGTGCTTGGTGTTTTAACTGTTAAAAATGATGAAGATGCTTTGAAAGTTGCTAGTAATTCGAAGTATGGATTACACGCTAGTGTTTTTACTCAAGATATTAATAGAGCATTTCATTTAGCAAAAAGTTTGCCTTGTGGAACTGTGTCAGTAAACACTTTCTCTGAAGGAGATATTAAAACTCCATTTGGGGGTTATAAGCAATCAGGCTCACTAAGTAGAGATCAAGGCACTGAGGCTCTAAATTCATTTCTTCAAACTAAAACAATTTGGATAAGTCATAATTAATTGATGATCAAAAAATACAAAATAAGTGTGCCTAAAAGCACGCTTAACGAAATTTATAAAAAAGTAAGAAACTTTCCTTGGAGTGCTGCTCAAAATATGAATGGTTGGGAGTATGGAACCAATTTGAACTATCTTAAGAACATATCTAAATACTGGATTACAAAGTATAATTGGAAAAAATTTGAAAACAAAATCAATTCATTTAAAAATTATAAAACTAAAGTTGAAGATATAAACTTACATTTTATTTTTGAGAAAAGTAAAAATCCTAATTCTAAACAATTATTACTTTTACATGGATGGCCAGGAAGCATAACTGAATTTTTAGATATCATTCCAAGACTTGCTCACCCAGAAAAATTTGGAGGAAAAATTGAAGACGGATTTGATATAATTGTTCCCTCTTTACCAGGATTTGGATTTTCGTCGCAAATCAAAAAAGCTTTAGGTCCAAGAAAAATAGGAAAAATATTAAATAAATTTATGGTTAAAAACTTAGGCTATAAAAATTATTTCGTACAAGGTGGCGATTGGGGAGCAACTATTGCCGGATGGATTGGTCTTGATAGCTCAAAGAATTGTAAAGGAATACATATTAATTGCTTACCCCTTAGACATCCAAAAGGAACAAAAAATATAAAAGAGAAAAAATGGGAAAAAAAATTTAACTTTGATCAAATTATGCAGGAGGGATATAGAACTCAACAAGCTACTAAACCTCAAACCTTATCTTATGCAATGATAGATAGTCCTGTAGGAACAGCAGCATGGATTTTGGAAAAATTTCATGGTTGGTCAGATTTAAAAATAGGTAAGATTGAAAAAACATTTTCAAAAGATGAACTATTATCAAATATAATGATTTATATAATAACTAAAAGTTTTAATACTGCTAGTTGGATATATTTTGGAAGAAGAAAAGAAGGTGGCAGATCATTTCCAAAAAATTTTAAAAAAATAAAAGTTCCTACTGCAATAGCAATTTTTCCAAAAGAAATGCTAGAATGGCCTCCTAAATCATACGTAAGTAGAATTTTTAATATAAAAAGGTGGAGGAAATTTCCAAACGGTGGTCATTTTGCAGCTTTGGAAGAACCAGATATTCTAGTGAGTGATATACTTTCATTTTTTAATAAGGATTTAAAAAATATTTAATGGAAAAAAATAAACTTAAAAAAATCATAGTTGAAATATTTAGAAAACATAAACTCTCGATAAATCACTCAAAAATATGTGCTGATGCAATAATCAATGCTGAATTAGTTGGTGCCCCTACGCATGGATTATCAAGGCTAAAAATGTATTGTGACCGTATAAATCATAAATTAATTAACCCTAAACCTAAAATAAAAATAAAAAAAATTTCTCAATCTGTGGCACACATAAATGCAGATGATAGCATTGGATTTGTCGCTGCAGATTCAGCTATTAAAAAAGCCATAAAAAATGCAAAAAAAACAGGAATAGGACTTGTGGCAGTTAAAAACAGTGGCCATTACGGCATGTCAGGATATTACGCTGAACAAGCTGTAAAAAAAAATATGATCGCCTTAGTATTTACTAATGCACCCCCTGCTATAGCCCCACATGGAGCTATAAAATCCTTATTTGGTACAAACCCAATCTGCTTTGGATCGCCAACAGGTTCTAAAGTTCCATTTATATTAGATACATCTGTCTCAATGATTAATAGAGGAAAAATAAGAGTTGCATCAAGATCTAATTCAAAAATACCTGATGGTGTTGCTTTGGATAAATTTGGTGATCCAACAACAGATGCAAAAAAAGCGCTTGAAGGTGTTCAACTTCCTATAGCAGGATTTAGAGGATCAGGACTTGCATGGATGGTCGATATATTAAGTGGCGTTTACACAGGAGGTAATCATGGTGGGAAAGTGAAAGATCCTTTTGATGATTTTTCTGGCCCACAAAATATTGGTCATTTATTTATTGTGATGAAAGCAAACTTATTTCAATCTAATTACAAAAAAAGAATAAAAGAAAACATAAAAAGAATTAAAAAACTTCCTAAATTAAAAGGACTTAAAGAAATATTATATCCAGGAGAAAACAAGTTAAGAAGATTTAAAAAAAATTATAAATCTGAGATTAAAATTCCAGATAATATAATGGAGGATATTCGTATTCTATTGAAATAGATTAAATTATTAACCAGCGCGACCTAGATAATTTACCATTATAACCCCAGTTACAATTAAGCAAATACCAATTAACCCATAAACATTAGGGACTTGGTTGTATTTTAAAATACCAAATAGTACTACACCAGCAACTGTAAGCCCGCTGTAAGTTGAGTAGCTAAAAGCTACAGGTATCACTGACATTGCTTTAGCCAAAGAAAACATTGTAACACTCATTAAAAGTAAACAAGCAATGGTTGGTGTCAGTTTTGTAAAACCATCTGAAATTTTTGCAAAACTGTTTGCAGCTATGCCTGTTGTAATACCTAAAGCTAAAATTAAATATCCTGCAAATGGTTTCATATCGTTATTATTTACTAATTATCATTTATTACAATAACTGATAATCGTTGAGTATAACTAAATTTTTTGATTGTTTTTTTAATTTTAATAAACTTAACTGGAAACAAGGTATCCAACAGTTCCTAATCCAATAAAAAATGATACAAGTATGGCTTTATTCTTAAAATTTTCTTTTTTTTCTTGCTTTCTGATTTTAGACTTTAGAGCATCTATATTTACTTTTTGAGGGGTATCAATAATATTGTCACCTGTTAATTGAGAAGAAATTTCAATATTAGATGCTCTATTTTGTATATTGTAACTCATATGATGTTCATTTAAACACAAAAAAAAATTTACACTATTTTGTAAGTCACCAAAATGAGCAATTTTATTTTTCCAAGTGACCGAAATGGGTTATTCAAATTTTATTTAATGTCCAAAATGGGGTGAAAAGTTTAAAATGGGTTTGCGGAAAATGATTACAAACTCTTCACAAATAAATGAAAATAAAATTCACAAAATTATTGTAGAAAATTTTGATGAAATTGCACCCATTTACTACAAGTTATTATCTGAATGGGCAAATTCATCCTATAACAAGTTTCAAGACATAGAAAAGTATTTGATAATTCTTTATCTAATAAACAAAGATTTTGATTATTATATAAAAAATGAACTTGTTGAAAGTTATGATACTTTTTTTTTATATGATAAATCTTTAGAATTAGACAGAATAAATATCATTGAAATATCAAAAAATTTAAACATTCCAAAAGAAAGTACGCGTAGAAAAATTCTTCGCCTAGAAGAATTTGGTGTTATAAAAAAAATTGGCAAAAAAATTTATATAGACAGATCAGCTTTCAAGTTAGTGCAACCAAAAAATACTCTTCAAAATTTAAGCGCGTTATTATCAAAAATTGCAGAATTATGTGAAAAAAATAACCTTATCAATCAATCGAAGCAATTTGATGAAATCTCAAATGAAATTAAAAATAATTTTACATATTGTTGGTATTATTTTTTTGAATTTATTTTTATTTTTACAAATAGATGGAAAAAGCAAGTAGGTGATCTTGAAATATTTTCTGTAGGGATGGTTATAATGTGGCATTCTCTTGTTACAAAATCTTATCAAGCAAATGGATGGAATTTTTCAAAGTGGAAAAAGATTAAAATTAAAGTTCCTGAAACAGGTGTTAATACAATGTCAATTTCAGAAATAACTAATATTCCCAGACCCACAGTTGTTAGAAAATTAAATTATTTGTTAAAAAATAAATACATAAGTGTTAATAAAAAAAAGCTGTTTAACGTAAACATGCAGGATAAAACCTTAACTGATACTATTAAGCTACAAGAAAAAAATGTTGTCTCACTTGCTTATTTAGTCTTTAAGATATTTAACCAAATAAATATTAAGTAGATCTTCGAAGGATGAAAATTAAAATAAAACCTGTTAGATACATTATAAGAGCGTATGCAGCTGTAGGAATGATATAGGTAATATCACTAAATATTTGTGTAGCCACAAATATTGCTAACGTTCCATTTTGAAGACCGCATTCAATAGAAATACACTTTCTTTGCTTTACGCCAGATGCAAACATCTTCGCGATATAATATGATAGCACTATCATAACAACATTAAGAGTTAGAGCGGCTATACCTGCTTGTTTAAAATAATTTAAAATATTATATTTTTCTTCAACTAAAATCGCAGCAAAAACAATAAGAAATAAAATTATTGTAATTTTCTCAATTATTCTAATATTTGAAGTGACAAAATTTACTGCAAATTTCCTGATAATCATTCCTAAGATTACAGGAACTGTAACTACTAAAGCCATTTTTAATGCAATGCCTGTCATGGTAAGATTAGAAGATATTCCAGTAGCCCCTAATAAATCTGCAGATTTAAAAATAATAAAAGGCACAGTAAGAATACTGATGAGACTTATAATGGCTGTTAACGATATAGATAAAGCAACATCTCCATTCGCAAATTTTGTCATAACATTAGTAGTCACGCCTCCAGGTGCAGCAGCGATAATCATAATACCTAAAGCAATTTCAATAGGTAAATCCATTATTAATACGATGATGTATGCAACTACTGGCAATAATATTAATTGGCAAATAAAACCAACTATAAAATCCTTTGGATTGTTAAGCACTCTTAAAAAATCACGGCCAGTTAATCCTAGTCCTAGACCTAGCATTATAAGAGCCAGTGAGATTGGAGCTATTTTTGTAACTATTTCCACTATTTAACCTTACATTATAAATTGTATATTAGTTTAAATATTTATTTAGTATATATAATCCAATGCTTTCAGATAAATCGACAGTTTGTCCCATAAACTTGCTTGATATTGCAAACAATAAAAGAGGAGCAAAAGCTGCAATTGTAAATGCAGGAAAAAAACTTCCAATGTTAGCCATTATGGATTCGGTTAAAGAAAAATTAATCACACCTGTTTTAATAGGTGATGAAATTGAAATTAAAAAAACGGCTGAGGATTTAAAATTTGATATATCAGATTTTGAAATCATCAATGAACCAGTTGAAAATAATACAGCAAAAGTTGCTGCAAAACTTGCTGGGGATGGGAAAGTTAAAATAATTGTAAAAGGCCATATTCATACTGACATCTTGATGAAAGAAGTTTTATTACGAAAATATAATTTAATTGGAAAAAAAAGATTGAGTCACATTTGGCATATGACTTTAGATAAAGAAGATAAACCATTAATAATAACTGATGGAGCCCTCAATGTTAATCCAAATGTTAAAACAAAAATGCATATTCTTAAAAATGTAGTTGATTTTTGTCATAGAATTAAAATATCCAAACCAAAAGTCTCTATTCTTTCTGCAACAGAGGAGGTTTTAGATAGCATGCAAAGTTCACTGGATGCTAAAGAAATATGTGATTTAGCTGAGCAGGAGAATTTAAATGCAGATATATTTGGACCTCTTGCATTTGATAATAGTGTGTCAAAAAAATCAGCAGAGATAAAAGGTATAAAAAATATAGTTGCAGGAGATGCTGACGTATTATTAGTTCCAAATGTTGAAACAGGAAACGCCCTGGTTAAAATGATGATTTATTTTATGGGTGCATGTGCGGCAGGGGTGGTTATAGGAGGAAAAGTTCCAGTGGTAATTACTAGTAGATCAGATGATGCGACAGCAAGGCTAGCCTCTATTGCAGCAGCTGTGGTAGCTTTGGATTAAATGAATATTGAAAAAAAATAATAATTAAATTAGGATTTAAACATGGCAATAAATTATTTAAAGAAATCACCAAAAACATCCTCTACTGATGATACAAAAACTAGAGAGATTGTAGAAAATATTCTTAAAGATATAGAAAAAACAAAAGAAGAAGGATGTATCGAATTATCAAAAAAATTTGATAAATACGAAGGAGAAGTAGTAGTTACACGAGAAAAAATTGAACAAATTAAAAAAAACTTAGATCCTAAAACCAAAGATGATATTCAATTTTCCCATGAGAGAGTAAGAAAGTTTGCTGAAGCACAATTAAAAAATTATGGGCAAGATTTTGAAGTTGAACTTTCAGATGGATTGTTTGCTGGACAAAAATTAATTCCTGTTAATACAGCAGGATGTTATGTCCCTGCCGGAAGATATGCTCATATAGCATCAGCTGTAATGAGTGTAACAACGGCAAAAGTTGCAGGCGTTAAAAATATTATTGTTTGCAGTTCGCCAAAACCTGGAGTGGGAGTTCATCCAGCTATTGTTTATACTGCTGACTTATGTGGAGCAGATGTAATAATGAATTTAGGTGGAGTTCAAGCTATTGCTGCAATGACTTATGGTCTTTTTGGTAATGCTCCCGCAGATATGCTTGTTGGTCCTGGAAATCAATTTGTTGCTGAGTCTAAAAGAATATTATTTGGAAAAGTAGGTATAGATTTATTTGCTGGTCCTACAGAAATTGCCGTCATAGCAGACGAAACAGCTGACCCAGAATTAGTTGCTTTTGATTTAGTTGGGCAAGCAGAGCATGGTTACAACTCTCCTGCTTGGTTATTTACAACTAGTAAGTCATTAGCTGAATACGTTATGAAAAGAGTTCCAGAATTAATAGCAGACTTACCAGACTTGCCACGAGAAAACTCTGGTGCAGCTTGGAGAGATTATGGAGAAGTTATTTTGTGCGATACGGATGAAGAAATGGCAAAAATTAGTGATGAATATGCACCTGAGCATTTAGAGATACAAACTAAAAACCTTCAATGGTTTCATGATCGATTAAAAAATTATGGATCATTATTTATAGGAGAAGAAACTACGGTTGCTTATGGAGATAAATGTTCTGGAACAAACCATATTTTACCAACAAAAGGTGCAGGAAAATATACAGGCGGTTTATTTGTTGGAAAATTTATAAAAACTTTAAGTTTCCAAAGAATGACTAAGGAGTCTACTAAAGAAGTAGGTGCAGCATGTGCAAGAATTTCAAGGTATGAAGGTATGGAGGCTCATGCTCGAACTGGAGATGTAAGACTTAGAAAATATGGATTTTCGAATTAGTTTTGAACTCTAGAAAGTAATAAAATACTAACTCCAATTACAAAAACAAAAATACCTAGAATTTCTGTTAACTTTATTTTTTCTTTAAATAAATATTTTGAGGAAAAATAACTAAATAATAATTCGATTTGACCAACTGCTCTTACAAAAGAAGCTTGGATTAGAGTAAATGCATAAAACCATGATAGTGAGGCAAAAAATCCTCCAATACCAATTAACATACAATCATATCTATCATTATATAATTTTCTAAATTCTTTTTTTTCAAAGACTAAAAGATATAAAGTTAAAATAATTGTTGGAATTAATAATCCAAAAAGTAAGGTTGATATTACTTTTTCAAAATTAGAGTCAAAATTTTCTAAAGATAAGGCAGCAGATCTAAAATAAACTATACTCAAAGCTAAAAATAAACCTGATACCAAACCTATTAATGTAGTTTTTGAAAATATATTATATAAAAAATATTTTAAGTCTTTAATTGATAGAATTATTACACCCAAAGTTGATATTAAAATTCCACTAATTCCTAACTTACTCAATTTTTCATTTAATATTAGATATTCAAATATAGCTACTTGAACGACTTCTGTTTTACTTAGCGAGGTTCCAACAACAAAATTTGAAAACTTAAATAAGTACAATAATACAAAAGTAAATATTACTTGAAAAATTGATGCTAGAGTTACATTTATTAAAAAACCTGGTTGATTAAGTATTTCATTAATTACAGAAACTTCTCTGAAATATATAAAAAACAATACTAACGCTAAAGGTAAAGCAAAAGAAAACCTTACGTAAGTTGAAGCTATTGTTGAAACATCTTTATTTATTTTTTTTTGAAATGAAGACCTTAAATTCTGAAAAAAAGCAGCAATTACTGTAACAACTATCCAATTCATAACAAATTATAAGTAATAAAAGAAAATTTAAATTCTTCTTCCGTTTTCGTCAAAAATAAAAATATCTTTGGAGTCAAAATTAATCTGATTTTGAAAATCTTCCTGACTAGAAATTTTTGCACTAAGTTCCAAATTATCATTACTCATGTAAACAATCTTCTCATTTCCTAAATTCTCAATTAAATCAATTTTAGGTTTAAACTTAAATGGCAATTCGTTAGATAGGTTAAAATGTTCGGGTCTGATACCAAGAAAATAATTTCTTTTATTAAATTTGATTTTCTCAAAGGTTATTTCATTACCTAAAAAATTAATTTTATTATCTGAAATAATATTTTCATTTTTTAACGGTAAAATATTCATTTTTGGAGTTCCAATAAATTGTGCCACAAAAATATTTGCAGGATTATTGTAAATTTCATCTGGGGTTCCAACTTGTTCAATATTACCAAGATTTAAAATTACAATCCTATCTGCAAGTGTCATTGCCTCTACTTGATCATGTGTAACATAAATCATATTTGTTTTAATTTGATTGTGTAATTTTGAAATCTCAACTCTCATTTCTGATCTTAGTGCTGCATCTAAATTTGATAGAGGCTCATCAAATAAAAAAATTTTTGGATTTCTTGTAATTGCTCTTCCAATTGCAACCCTTTGTCTCTGCCCTCCAGACAATTGTTTGGGCCTTCTTTCCAACAACTCTTCTATCTTTAAAATTTTTGCTGCCTGCATAACTTTTGTTTGGATTTCTTCTTTAGATCTCTTTTCTATCTTTAACCCGAATGACATATTTTCATAAACGTTCATATGAGGGTAAAGAGCATATGACTGAAACACCATTGCAGTTTGTCGTTTGGAAGGATGTAGATCATTTATTTTTTGATCATTAATAAATATTTCACCTTCATCAATCTTCTCTAATCCAGCAATCATTCTCAATAATGTTGACTTACCACATCCAGACGGCCCAACTAATACAAGAAATTCATCATCCTTGCCGGATAAATTGAAGTCTGTAATAATCTTATTGGAGCCAAAAGATTTATGTACTCCAGTAAATTTTATATTTGCCATTTTAGCCTTTAATATTATCTAAAACATCTATGCCGATTTGTTTTAGAATGTGAAGTATATCAATTGGTACCCAATTTTCACGGATTTTTCCTTCATCATGATGGTAAAAATCCATAACACGCATTGTTAATTTTTGCTTATTTGCCTTATATCCAAGCCAATCATTTGAACCGTAATATGCCTCTAGACTATGCCATCCTGCACATAGAGAAAATTTTCCATCTCCTATCTCGCAGTAATGACCCAGTTTAAAATAATCTCTTTCTGTAAATGATTTTCTAAAAGGTAATTGATGCATATCAATAAACCCCTCTAGTGATCTTGAAGTACCTATTCCACATGGACCATACCAAATCATTTTATCATGCCAATATTCTTTTTGAGGATGATTTAATAATCTATTTTTCAATTCCTTATTTGATAATTTTTCTTTTTCAGGTTTCAAATTAAGACTTCTATTCATTGAGAGTGCTTGTTTTAAATTAAAATTTGATACCTCCATATTTTTTTCATAAAAATTTACTCCATCAGTATTTATAGGTGGAAGCCAAGCTCCCTCAGAGCCTCTAGATGAATTGATCGAAGAAATGCCACATTGTCTTAAAAAATCCATCACATCAATTAAGATATGACTTTCTACTATTTTTTTTTCTTTGAGCTCATGAATTTCACAACATCTAAGATTAATCATTTTATAATTTGGTTTAATTCCTAACCATGGTTTTATAAAATATCCTGAAAGGACTGAGTATGAACCTACTAAAACCTTATCTCTAAAAGCACCACCGACAACAATATTCTCTCTTCTTTCAAGATCAGGAAAAGCCTCAAATAAAGGTATGAAGATTTTTTCTTTAAGATTTTTAAGTCCCTCAAATTCGTTTATTGGATAAAAACTATTTATCTTTACATCATTTATAAATGCTTCATCTAAATTCTTGTCTATTTCACTTACACCTGATGTAATAATTTTATTAAGATAGCCTCGGATTAAATTTTTATTTTGCAAATTTTTTTCTGGTGACAGAATAATGTCTTGAACATTAGTTTTTGTTTTTAAACCTGTATCAAATTGTTCTATTTGCATATATTTATTTATTGGAAATATTCCTGTATCACAATATTATAATTAAAAAAATATGAATATTAGACTAGCAAAATTTAAAGATTTAATTCCAAGCACTTTGCCGTTTGTTGAAGGTAAATTAGATGGACACAAAGAAAGAAAAAATTATTCTATTTTAGGTCCCGGTGTCGCAGAAGACGCTGACCAATCAATAAAAATATCTGAACCCCATGGTTTTAATTTAGGTGCAGTATCAGCAAAACCTTTTAATGGATCGGGTTTGCATAGCCATTTAACAGCAGAGGTATTCATAATATATTCAGGTAAATGGAGATTTTATTGGGGGTCTGAGGGTAAAGATGAAACGATTTTAAATCCAGGAGACATTATTTCAATGCCAACAAATATGTTTAGAGCATTTGAAAATGCTGGAGATGAAGAAGGCTTAATTTTTGTTGTGCTAGGAGGTGATGATCCAGGAATTGTCACTTGGATACCTGAGGTATTAGAGAGAGCAAAAAAGACAGGTATGGCACTTTTAGATGATAATTCATTAATCGATCTAAACATTAAAGCAATACCAAATGGCAGGAGATTATTAGAACCTATATCTAATGATGAAATAAAAAAATTTAATAATTACAAGTTAGATCAATTACAAAGTAATATATCTACGCTTAATAAAAGAATTAAAAATGAAATAAATATTGGAGATAATATTAAAATTTCACATATACTAGGTAACATATTTCAAGATAAGTCTATTAATCCAATAATAAAACAAGATACAGGTTTTAGTTTGAGTTGTTTCAAATCAAAAAAAGGAAGAGTTGAAAATTTAATTTTTAATAAACCAACAATACTTTTTTCACAAAAAGGAAATTGGAAAATTGAAATGGAAAATTTATCAAAAGAAATAAATTTTAAAGATACTATTTCAGTTCCATTAGGTGTGAATGTTAATATCGAGATTAATGAAAGCGAAGTTTCATATCTTAATTGTGTATCAAGCATCTAATGAGAGGTTTTGATAAAAAATATAAAGATTTTCCAGACTTTATTTTAAAAATCACAGAACAAATTTGGGAAAATAAAGATGTTGAGTCAATTGGTGAATTTTATACCAATGACATACCTGTTAGATCACCATTTGGTGTTACATATGGAAACAAACCAGTAATAGAATCAACCTACTCAACTTTAAAAGAATTTCCAAACAGGCGGTTATTAGGTGAGGACGTTATTTGGAATGGAAATGATGAAACAGGATTTCACTCATCACATAGAATTTTAAGCAAAGGAACTCATCTTGGAAAAGGCTTTTATGGTGAACCCACTGGTAAAGATATTTATTATAGGGTTATTGCTGATTGTGCTTGTAAGAATAATCAAGTTTATGATGAATGGATCGTTAGAGATCAAGGAGCAATGGTCAGACAGATTGGTTATTCCCCAGAGGAGTTTGCTAGAAAAATGATTGAAAAGGAAGGAGGCGTATCAAATTCAAATAAATTGTATGATGCTAATTCTGATAAAAATTCAGATTATAAAGCAGAGAGTTATAAAGATGGATCAATCGCTAAGAAATATACGCAGGTGTTAAGTAATATCTTTAATATAAGTTACGAATATGAAGATTATGACAAAGCTGCAAATTTGTTTTGGCCAGGAAATAAACTTGGTCACGGAAGAGAAGATATTATTGAAAAATGGAATTCCATTAAGAAAATATTCACAAATATAAAATTCAGTATTGAACATGTTGGATTTTTAGAAGAGCCAGAGAAAAATCCAAGAGTGTCAATCAGATGGTTTTTAGAAGGGGAACATGCTAATGAAAGTGATGAATACGGTAAAGCATCAAATAAAAAAATATTTATAATGGGTATTAACCATGCTGAATTTAATAATAACTCAATTATTAGAGAATGGGTTTTATTTGATGAAGTTGCTATATGGAAACAAATATTATTGAACCATGGTTAAAATAAAAACTACACATGTTGGTAGCTTACCAAGATCAAACGAACTCTCCGGTCTTCTTGCCTCTAAAGATAATCAAGAAAAAATAGATATTAGCAGCTTTGATGCAGTGGTTAAAAAAAATGTATCTGAAGTTGTAAAAAAGCAAATTAATACCGGAATAGACTCAGTGAGTGATGGAGAAATGTCAAAAATAAGTTACGCAACTTACATAAAAGATAGAGTTGAAGGTTTCTCTGGAGAAAGTGAAAGAAAGGCTCCAAAAGACTTAGATGATTTTCCATCTTTTAAAAAAAAACTTATCCTATCTGGCGGAACTCCAACATATAAAAGACCATGTTGTACAAGTGAATTGAAAATAAAAGATGAAGTTTCAATTAACAAAGATATTTTAAACTTTAAAAATGCCTTAGAAGAAAATTCACATACCGATGGATTCATGAATTCTCCATCTCCAGGAGTTATATGTAACTTTTTACCCAACAAGTATTATAAAAATGATGATGAGTATCTCGAGAAACTGTCAGATATAATGAAGTTCGAATATGAGAAAATAACTGAGAGTGGATTATCTATTCAAATTGATTGTCCAGATCTCGCATTATCAAGGCATATGATTTACAAGGAAATTTCAGAAAAAGATTTTTTGGAAAGAGCAAACAAACATGTAGAAGTTTTAAATAATTCACTATCTAATATAGATCCATCTAAAGTAAGAATACATATTTGCTGGGGTAATTATGAAGGACCTCATACTCATGATATTGGTTTAGATAAAATAATTGGATTAGCTTTTAAGGCTAATGTTAGTAAATATTTAATTGAGTCTGCTAACCCTAGACATGCTCATGAATGGGAAGTATTTGAAAATATAAAAGTACCAAAAGATAAGATGATTATTCCTGGAGTTGTTGAGTCTACTTCTAATTTTATAGAACACCCAGATGTTATAAAACATAGAATTTTAGCTTTTTCCAAAGTACTTGAGCCAAATCAATTAATGGCAGGAACAGATTGTGGATTTAGTACCTTTGCAGGTTATGGAAATGTAGATGAGGATATTGTTTACAAAAAACTTGAAGCACTTGTCGCAGGTGCTGAACTTGCGTCAAAACAAATCTAATTTTTACTTTTATAAACTTAAGCGTATATGTATATTTTTGGTAAGTAAAACTTATTAATATTAACAAAAGAGAGAATAATATGAAAAAAATACTAGTTACTTTATTGTTTTTACTTTTTGGAACAGTAGCTAACGCCGACTGTAACATTAAAAGTGGATCAATAAATATTTTAGCAAATGATTTTCCTGCTCTTAGAACTTTAGTTGAAACTGCTAAAGAATGTAAAGGAAGTGCTGACTTTAAAGTCACTCACTCAGCTGAACACAACAAAATTGCAGTACCAGCTTTAACAGCAAATCCTTCTGAGTTTTCAGTTAGAGTTGCTGCTAATAGTTCTATAGTTCCATTAATGAATGCTGATTTAATTAGACCAATGAATGATCTAGTTGAAAAATATGGAAAAGGAATTCAAGAGTCGCAACTTATTACAATTGATGGAAAAGTAATGGCTGTAGCATTTATGGCTAATACACAACATCTTTATGTAAGAACAGATGTATTACAAGAAAATGGTATTGCTATCCCAAAAACTTACGAAGAAGTTGTAGCGGCTGCTGAAAAAATAAGAGCAGCTGGAAAAATGAAATACCCATATGCAGCTGCATATAAAGCTGGATGGAATTTAGCTGAGGAATTTGTAAACATGTACATTGGTCATGGTGGTGAATTCTTTAAAGATGGTGGTGCACAACCAAACATCAATAATGCTAAAGGTGTTGCAACTTTAAATATGTTAAAAAAACTAGCTGATTTAAGTAACCCTGATTATTTAACACATGATAGTGAAGCTATTAAAGTTGAATGGGAATCAGGAAACGTAGCTATTATGACTTTATGGGCATCTAGATCTGGAACATTACTTGATGATGAAGGAGATGCTAAGATAACTGCTGCTACTAAGTTAGTTGCTCCTGCAACAGTTGGTGGAGGTAACATTCCTGCAGCAACACTTTGGTGGGATGGATTTACACTTGCTAAAAATAGATCTGACGCAGATGCAGAAGCTTCTTTTAGAGCAATGGCTCATGCAGCATCATCAAAAGAGATGGTTGCAAAAGCTGCTGATCAAGCTGTTTGGTTAGTAGAAGGCTTTGTGCCTGGTCCAAAATCTGTTGGAGTAATTGAAGCAGTTAAAATGGGAGCAAAACCTTATCCAATGTTACCACAAATGGGATTAATGCATGGTGCTTTGGGTAGTGAAATTGTTGAGTTTTTGCAAGGAAATGAGTCAGCTGAACAAGCATTGAAAGATGTTGAAGCTGCTTATATCACTAAAGCAAAAGAACAAGGTTTTCTATAAAATATAAATTAATTAAGTGGGGGTATAACTATCCCCACTTACAAATTTATCATGCCCAATAGAAGTTTTTTCTGGTTTTTTTTCCCAGCAGGTTTAGCAATGATTTTATTCATTGGGCTACCAATTATTTCAACAGGGATTCAATCTTTTTACGCTCAACATGATCAAATACTCATTGAAGTTAAAAAATGTGATCCATTTGGATGTAAAACCTCAGTAGTTGTAGATCAAGAAGCTACTTCAAAAATTAAAGAAGATAAACCATTGGGGAAATTTAATGGCTTCGGTACTTACATAGATAGAAATCATTTAGCATCTGAGCAAGTATTAGAATTCTGGAACGAGAGCAAATCAGTTGGAGAATTTGTTGGCAAAGTAGGAAATCTTCCATTTTATAAAGCCTTGGTGTTTACATTAACATATTGCGTAATTGTTACACCATGCGTTCTGTTTTTAGGATTTATTATAGCTTTAAGTTTAAATGCAATTTCCAGAAAAATTAGAGGTCCTCTAATTTTTGGAACTATTTTACCAATGATTGTAACTCCTTTAGTTGGTTCACTTGTGTTATTCTGGATGATTGATGCAGAAGGAATTATAGGTGCAAATCTTCAAATATTAATGGATGACCCTTACTTATCTGTTAAATCATCAAAAGCTTTAACTTGGATTACAATTATTATTTATGGAGTTTGGCATCACTCCCCTTTTGCTTTTGTTGTTTTTTATGCAGCACTTCAAACTGTTCCACAAGAACCTTTGGAGGCTTCAATTATAGATGGTGCTTCAAGATTTCAAAGAGTTAAACATATAGTTTTACCACATATATATCCTGTAGTTACCTTCGTTGCTTTAATTTCATTAATGGATAATTTTAGAGTATTTGAACCCATCATAGGTTTTAGTGCTGAAGGTAGTGCCCAATCTTTATCATGGTTGATTTATGATAACTTAGTTAATGAGGAAGTAATTTTATTTGGATCAGCAGCAGCAACATCGATTATGACTATTGTAGGAATATCAATAATTTTAACACCAGTTTTATTAAGAACTTGGAAAGAGTTTAGAACAAATAGATAATTATGGATTTTGGATTAGATAGAAAATCAAACAGTTTAAAAACCTTCAACACAATATTTATTGTTATATGGTTGTTACTTGCATGTTTTCCATTTATTTGGACGTTTTGGGGATCCTTTAAAGTCAGAGCTGACTTTTTCTCAAGAGCTGATTGGTGGTATGCAATAACAGCTTTTAATACTTTAATTGAAACTGGCGCTAGATTTACCAAGGAAGCTTATAGTGGAGCGTGGTTTGAAGGTGAATTTTGGAAAGCTTCAAGAAACACAGTGATAGTTACAATAAGTGTTGTTTCAATTTCATTATTTCTTGGCACATTAGGAGCATACGCGCTATCCAGATCTACAAAAAATTATGCATTTTGGATTTTAATCATTGCTTTAATTTTTAGAGCAATGCCGCATATAACATTGGTGTCAGGTTATCTATTTCCTTTTTTTCAATTACAAATTTGGGGAATTTTACCAACCACAATTGTAGTTCTTGTTGCAATCAATCAACCTTTTACTTTATGGCTCCTTTATTCATTTTTTAAAACTGTGCCTAAAGAATTAGATGAAAGTGCCTTGATTGATGGTTGTTCATACTTCCAAGCCTTTAGACATATTATAATGCCTGTGATGTGGCCTGGGGTAATCACAGCTGGATTGTTTAGTCTCATGTTAGCTTATAATGATTTTACTGTAACAGCTTTATTATTAAATCAAGAAAACCACACTATGGTTCCCAAAATTCAAAGTTACCTTGGAACCAATCAGCACGAAGGAAATTTAATGTGGGCTGTATCTGCAGTTGTGTCTGCAACCGCTCCATTATTTCTATTAGTAATGTTTTTTCAAAGACAGGTTATAAGCGGATTAACCGCTGGTGCCATTAAAGGCTAATGACAATCAAAGCAATATTATTTGGTTCAATTGGAACAATTATAGAAACCTCCGATATACAAAGAAAATGTTTTAATCAAGCATTTCAAAAAGTAGGATTAAATTGGTACTGGAGTAAAAAAATTTATAAATCAATGTTAAAAAAACCAGGTGGAGAGAAAAGAGTTAGGAAATATAGTTTAGAAAATAATACATCTACTAATGCAAAAAAAATAAGAAATTTAAAAACATTAATATTTAATAATTATTTAAAAAAAAATAAAATAAAACCAAGACCTGGAGTATTAGATATTATCAGTTACTGTAAGAGAAACAAAATAAAAATAGGATTTGCTACCTCTACAACAAAAAATAATATTGATTCAGTTTTTTTATCCACAGTAAAATATCTTAAGAAAAAAGATTTTAATTATATTGGTAATACTGCTGGGAATAAAAATACAAAATCAAAATTAGAAGTTTACAAACATTGTTTAAAGAAACTTAAATTAAAAAATGATGAATGTATTGCAATTGAAGATACCGAAGTTAGCCTAAAATCAGCCGTTAAAGCAAAAATTAAATGTATTGCTTTTCCAGGAGATTTTCATACTGATAGTAAGTTCAAAAACTCACTTATAAGAGTAAGAAAGTTAAAAACTGACTTAATATTTAATTAAAGTGAGTTTATTAAATCTGGAGCCATTTTTTTAGATTTTGATGAAAATCTAAGTTTTTTTATTGCTTCTAGGTTTGATTTATCATCACCAACAACTACAAAACCAATCATACCCATATTTTTATGGGGTGTGCACCAGTATGCATAAATTCCAGGAACTTCAAATTTGTATTCAACATCCTTATTGAATTTTGACTTAAATTTACCAACGCCTTCTGGAACTCCTTTTTTAATAAATTCAACGTTGTGACCTTTGTCTTTAGCTTTCCAAAGAACTGTATCTCCAACGTTTACTCTTACTATCTTTGGCTCAAAAACATTTGACTGTTTATCCAGTCTATTTAACATTTCTACTGTTACATCTGCAGCTAAACCGATATTAGCAAAAAGTGTTGATATTAAAAAGGTAGTGATAATTAAAAATTTATTGTGTGATTTCATGAGATGCATATATGCTTTTAAAATAATCTTACAATAATCAATATCTGTTACAAGTTGACACGGCCTATAAGAATTAAACTTTTCTTGATAATCTATCTGCTCTTAGTGTTGTAAAAATAATTATAATTAAAAAAGGTATGCAAAACATATTCATTGTTTTCCAGCTAGTATAACTTAAAACAACACCTGCTGTTAAACTTGCAGTAGCTTGAATTGAAAAAACTATAAAATCATTAAAACCTTGAGCTCTAAACCTTTCTTCTTCTCTATAATTTAATACAAGTAAGCTTGTCCCTGATATAAATAGAAAATTCCATCCAAGACCTAAAAATATTAATGAAAATAAATAGTTTGTAACTGTTTGATCAAGATAACTCAGAAATATTGTGATTATAAAAAATAATACGCCATAATACATAATTTTACTGTGTCCGAATTTTTTAATTAGAATTCCAGTAACTAATGCTGGCAGGAACATACTAATTATGTGTAATTGAATTACAAAACTGGTGCTGTTTAAAGACATATTGTCATTAATATGCATGCTTATTGGAGTAGCGGTCATTAAAAAAGACATTACTGCATAAGCAAAAGATGAGGAGACTAGAGCCTGAAGAAACCTTGGTTGAGAAATTAATTCTAAAATTGATCTTCCTCTTGAAATTTTTTTTTTCTCAGTAACTTTCTTTTCATTATAAAAAACTAAAAAAATAATTGATGATAAAGTTAATAATGACAAACATAGATAAGAGCCGACATATAAACCCTCTGAAATTATATTCTTTCCAAAATTTGCTAGATTAGGACCTAATAGAGCTGATAAAATTCCTGCAAAGAGTAATAAAGAAATAGCCCTTGGAGCCTGTTTTTTATCTACACTTTCAGCAGCAGCAAAACGATATTGATGAGCAAATGCCATCCCAAATCCAAGTGAAAAGCATGAAAATGAATAAAGAATAAAATTTTGTTTCATCACTGCATAGGCTGCCAGTAAAGCAAACAATGAGCTTGTTATGGATGACAATATAAAGCCTTTTTTTCTACCAGTGATACTCATTATTTTGGAAGCAGCTATTATAAAAAGAGCTGTGCCTACAATTGATAATGACATTGGTAAAGTCGACAAAGATTTAATCGGGCTTATGCTAGATCCAATTATTCCACTTAAAAACACTGTTACAGGTGCAACTGAAAATGCACATGCATTGCTAGCGAATAGCAACCATACATTTTTATTCATTAGAGTATTAAACTCTTTTCTTACCTTGAACTACTCTGTCCAATATTAAAGCAACAAATAATATTGCAATACCAGCTAAAATACCTTGGCCTACATTTGCATATTGTAGTGCCTCAAGCACGTCTTGTCCTAGGCCTTTAGCTCCTATTAATGATGCTACTACAACCATCGCTAAGCTTAACATCACAGTTTGGTTTACTCCTGCTAGTATTGATGGGGTTGCTAAAGGTAAATCAACTTTTCTAAGTAAATACCATTTAGATGCTCCATAAGCTATTGCAGCTTCTCTGATAGTTTCAGGCACTCCTCTTAAACCTAAAACTGTAAGTCTTACAACAGGTGTTCCTCCAAAAATCATTGTAATGATGACAGCTGCAACCTTCCCTGTTCCAAAAAATGCAATAACAGGAATCATAAATACAAATGCAGGCATGGTTTGCATAAAATCCATTATTGGTCTTATCATTGAATAAAATCTTTGACGTCTTGCACAATAAATTCCTAAAGGTATTCCTATAGCAATACTTAAAATTGCAGCTGTACCAAGTAAAGCAAGTGTAGTCATTGCCTTAACCCAAAAACCTAAAAAACCCATGTAAGCTAAAAATCCAGCTGAGTAAATTGCAGTTCTTATTCCTGCTGATAAAGCAGTTAAAACTACAATAGTGGTTATAATTACAATCCATGGAGTTTTAACGAATAAAAGTTCTAAAAAGTCTAGAACTGATCTGATTCCAATAGTTATCGCAGTAAATACTGCATCCCCTTTTATCACCGCATAATCAAAAATTGTTTCAACCCACTTTATGGATGTAAGTCTTATCTCTGGGTGAGTAGGAAAATCATTCATTATAGAAAAAAAACCAGGGAAACTATAATGAACAACTGAAAAAAACATGATGACTATAGTAAATCCAATGCTTAACAAGTAGTTTTTTGTTTTCATGCCAGGACTTATTGATTTGTTAGATAGCCATTCTGAATATCTTTTCTCTAAAATTGTATTGGCGAGTACACCTTGAATAAGTTTAATGAAAACTAATAAAGCAATTCCTGATATGGTAATCCATATAGCTGAAGCCTCGATTATTTGAACATCTACCACATATTCTTTCATTGCCTTTTCAAGAGATTTTATTGCTCTTTCGTAAACTTCGACCTTGTCTGGATTATTTTCGATTGCTGACTGCAGCTGCTTATTTCTAAAATCAATCGTTGACTGAATTTTATCAATTTTTTCTAAAGCATCTTTTGTGATATTGCCAAATAATCCTCTTATGATCTGAACTACTGCAAATGTTTCAACTATTAAAAATGTTAAGGCATAATTCCAAACATTTCTTAACCCAAACCAAATCGGCCCAAATAATGCAGCAAATAAATTAAAAGAAAAAGAATAAGATGGCTTACTACCAATTTTCTTAAATTCTTTAATATAATAATCTGGATTTGTAATTACAAAATTTTTAATTAGTTCTGACCTAGATAAATTTTTAATCTCCTTATTCATTGTCATTTCCTTCAACAACCGCTTTCAACAAATCTGACTGTGTGATAACTCCTACTTCTTTGCGCTCATTGTTAAGCACAATAATTGGTTTATTCTCTGATACTGAAGTCTCAATAAGTTTACTTAATATGTCATTTTCGTAAACTCTTTCGTTATTGCCAATATTTTCTCCAAAATTTTTCTTATAATCATCTAATGGTTGCATAATAGTTTTAGCCTGAACGACTTTTAGCCTAGAGATACCTTTTACAAAATCTGCAACATAATCATCAGCAGGATTTACTACTATCTCCTCCGGAGTGCCTATTTGAACCACGCTACCATCTCTCATGATAGCTATTCTATGACCAACTCTTACTGCTTCATCAAGATCATGAGTTATAAATACAGTTGTCTTTTTCATTTGTTTCGAAAGTTTAATAAATTCAGTTTGAAGTTGACGTCTAATAAGAGGATCTAAGGCACTAAATGGCTCATCCATCAGCAAAAATTCAGGATCAGCAGCTAATGCTCTAGCCAACCCTACTCTTTGTTGCATTCCTCCAGATAATTCGTGAGCATATTTATTTCCCCAACCTTGTAATTCTACTATATTTAAGATGTTATTTGCTGCATCTAATCTATCGTTTTTGCTAACTCCTCTAATTTCTAGGGGCATAGCAATATTATCTAAAACTGATCTGTGGGGCATTAATGCAAAGTTTTGAAAAACCATACCAATTTTTTGATTTCTAAGATCTTGAAGATTTTTTTTATCAAATCGCATTACATCTTGATTGTTTATTAATATTTTTCCTGCTGTTGGTTCTAATAACCTATTGATATGTCTAACAAGTGTAGACTTCCCACTACCAGATAGTCCCATTACACAAAATATTTCACCTTTTTTTACGTCAAATGAAACATCTGAAACTCCAATTACTGAATTATATTCCTCTAGAGCTTGTTGTTTTGTAATTTTTTTATTTTGAATAGCATTCAACGCATCCTTAGATGTATTCCCAAATATTTTCCAAACATTTTGGATTTGTATGGCAGCTTCCATATAAAGCTTTTAGCTTAAAATTATTGAAAATGATACCTGGCAACTAAATGTCGCCAGGTAATTAAATTTAAATTGTCTATTTTAAAGACCTAACCAACCGTCAACGGTTGATTTGTTTTTAGACATCCAATCTCTTGCAACTTCGCCTGGGTCTCTTTTTTGGACTGAAACTTCGTATGCCATCCAAGAAACATCATCAGCTGTAATTTGAAAGTTATTAAAAAAATCTACAATTGCTGGAGACTTGCTCTCAAGAGAAGTTCCCCATCCAATTTGGATTTGTTTTAAAGCATCCTTTGAAGCTACATAAGATTTTTGATACCAATCAGCATCTGCCTTTGGTTGTATCATTTTATATTTTGCAGGATCATATTTTGGTTCTTCGAGCATAACTACATCAGCCATTCCCCAAATAGCGTGAGGTTTGTAACAGTAAAATGCGTATCCTTCACCCTTTTTAATTGAGTCTAACACTCTAGCATTTTTTACAGCTTCAGCAGCTCTTATTGGCTCAATACCAGCATCATATAATTTATAATCTCTAAGTTTTACCTGGTTAACATTTGCAGAAGCCCATCCATCTGCACCAATCCAAAACTCACCTTTTCCATTTCCATCACTGTCCATTGCCTTAACAACTTCGGGTCTTCCCAAATCTTCTATTGCAGTAATATTCATTTTTTTTGCAAACTGTTGAGATACACAATAACCTTGATTTCCTTCATAAGGATTTTTGCTTAATTTTAATGTTCCTTTTGGTACTAAATCTTTTGTATAAGCTTCTTGATTTGGTAGCCAAATATCAGGGTGAACTTCGATTTCACCTTTACTTCTATCAATAGCTCCATAGATTGCAGTATTGTTACCTGGGACTAACTCAGCCTCACCACCCATTTTATCAATAACAACAGCAGCAAGTAAATTTGCAATTGCAGTTGCTCCTGTCCAACCAGGATCACCTATTTTTACCTTTTCAGCAAAACTTGAAGCTGGCACAAATAATGAAATTATTCCAGCCACAAGGATTTTTTTGATTATATTCATATTTTCCCCATTTGATTTATTTTATATAAATAAAATCTAACTTTGTTTTAAATTTAGAGTCAACTTTTCTAGTAAGCTAAAAAGTAAATGCTGCTATGCAAAAGCCTAAAATGGACTATTTAAATAAGAAAATCTTCAACAACTTGATTAAATTTCTGAGGCTGTTCAAGATGTACATTGTGACAGCAGTTTTTAAATATTTTTAAATCACTATCAGGAATATTATTTTTAAGTGTTGAGACTTGTTCAAAATTATAAGATTTGTCTTTATCTCCCCAAATTATCAAGGTTTTATTTTTTATTTTTTTTAAATTTTCTAAACCATTCCAATCTCGCATGGCTATTAAGGCGTTACGTGCTGTTTCTTCAGATATATTTTTAACTGCATTTTCACAGAAATAATAATTTTTAGCTTGTTCTCCTTCAACAAACCACTTAGGTGGTATTCTTTTTACTTGTTCTTTAATTCCTTCTTCACCCAGCTTTTTTATCGATGTATTTATAGGTTCAAATCTTCCTGGAATGTCTCCAATAGGTCCTGTAGCAAAACAAATCAATTTATTAATTCTATCTCCATATAGATTTGCAATTTCTTGTACTATCATTCCACCCATTGAGTGACCCATTAAATTAAATTTATCTATATTTTTTAAATCAATTTGTTGGATAATGAATTTAGCCATTAAACTAATGCTATTTAAAGATTTTGCATTAAAGCTTTCACCAAACCCCGGTAAAGCTGGAGCAATAATTCTAAATTTTTTATGCAGATAATCTTTTTGGAGTTTCCACATTTCTGATGATCCTAGATATCCATGAACTAAAACTAGTGGATATCCTGATCCAATATCATCAATATAAATATCTTGCATAATTGTTTATAAAATATAGTTGTATATTGTAACTTTTAAAACAAAATTCAAAATAGATTTATGATTGGTATTCTTGGGGGAATGGGAACACAGGCTGGGTTAGATTTTTGTAATAAACTTGCGAAAATAAACTCTGGCAAACTTGATCAACAATACCCAATGTTTGTCTTATATAACAAATCTAACATTCCAAAACGACCAGAAAATTTAAAAAAATATTTCAACGTTTTAAATTCACTTGTTGAAGGTTGTAAAATGTTGCAAAAAAACAATTGTAAATTCATTGTAATGCCATGCAACACAGCTCATTATTGGTACGATGATTTAAGAAAAAAAGTTAAAATACCAATACTTAGCATGCCTAAAGAAGTCTACTTAGATACGTCAAAAAATTGTAAGAAAAATTCTAAGATTGGTATTTTATCTACTGAAGCTACATTAAGTACTAAAGTTTATAATAAATATTTTGATAAAAAATTTAATTTAGTAAGTCCTAACAAAGATTTACAAAAGAATTCAGTTAATAAATCAATAAAACTTGTCAAAATGGGAAAAATTAAAGAGGCAGAAAAAGCAATTAGACCAGCCGTAAATTACTTAATAAAAATTAAATGTAAAAAAATAATTCTTGGATGTACTGAGTTGCCAATTGCAATATTTGCCTACAAATCTTTTAAGAAAATAAAGCAATCTAAAGTATTTATTGACCCGAATCTTCTTTTGGCAAATATTTCAATGAAAAAATATAACAAATCTTAATTTAATCTCAGTTCTAATTATCAAACTAGAACTGAGATTATAAATTAATCCGAAATCCTTTTACTTTGTAGGATCTGGAACTTTTCTTAAATAAGGCTTAACTGTTTCCCATCCATCTGGATATATTTTCTTAGCCTCTTCATCTTTTACAGCAGGAAGAATAACTACGTCTTCACCTTTTTTCCAGTTTGCTGGAGTTGCAACTCTATGTTTTGCAGTAAGTTGCATTGAATCAATCGCTCTTAAAATTTCATGGAAATTTCTACCTGTAGCCATTGGGTAAGTTAAATAAAGACCAATTCTTTTATCTGGTCTTACAACAAAAATAGTTCTAACAGTCTCATTATCAACTGCTGTACGTCCCATTGAAGTTGTTCCTGCATCGCCTTCTAACATATTGAAAAGTTTTGCAACTTTTAAATCTTCGTCAGCGATAATAGGATAATCAGGCATCGTTCCAGATACATCTTTGATATCTTCTAGCCATTTTTTGTGATCCTCAACCCCATCTACACTTAATCCGATTACTTTTACATTTCTTGCATCAAACTCGGCTTTCATTTGTCCTAATGATCCTAATTCTGTTGTACAAACTGGTGTAAAATCTTTTGGGTGAGAAAATAATACGCCCCAACTATCTCCAAGCCACTCATGAAAAGAGATATCTCCTTCTGTAGTTTTGCATTGAAAATCAGGACACATGCTGTTTATTTTTAACATTCTTTACTCTCCTTTTAATTAATTAGAACTATTATAAATTATTGATTAGGTTTATCAACGATATTTAACTTTGAAAAAACAACTTATAAGACGTGTATCTTATGCAGATTATAAGTGTTAGTTTTTTTATATGAATAACTCTAATCACTCAAATATTTTGATTATCGGTGGCGGATGCGCTGGTATATCAGTTGCCACAAGACTAAAAAGTTTAAAGTCTGATTTATCAATATCAATCATAGAGCCTTCGGAAAAGTCTTTGTATCAAGCAGCATGGACTTTAGTAGGTGCAGGCGCTTATGATGTAAATAGTACTATTAAGCCAATGTCATCTGTAATGCCTAGTTATGTAAATTGGATAAAGGATCATGCAGAAAGTTTTTCTCCAGAATCAAACTCCGTAAAGACATCAAGTGGTGAATATTCATACGACTATTTAGTAGTTTGCCCTGGTTTAAAAATTAATTTTGATGGAGTAGCAGGGTTAAAGGAAACTTTAGGAAAAAATAATGTTTGTACTAATTACAGTTCAGATATGGCTGTTTATACTTGGGAATGTTTAAAGAATTTGCAGGGAGGAAATTTATTATTTACTGAACCTCCAATGCCAATTAAGTGTGCGGGAGCACCTCAAAAAATAGCCTACTTAGCTGCTGATCACTTAAAGAAAAAAGGAGCTCTTAAAGATAGTAATTTAGAATTTTTATGCGCAAAACCAGTAATTTTTGGTGTACCTCACTTTCAGGGTCCACTAAATGAAATATGCGACTCGTATGGTATTAAAAGAAGCTTCCAACATAATTTAATTTCAGTAAATGGTGAAGCTAAAGAAGCTGTATTCAAACAATCAGATAAAGATGGAAATTCTAAAGAAGTTACAAAAAAATTTGATTTTATTCATGTAACACCGCCTCAAACTTCTCCTGACTTTATTAAGAATAGTCCATTAGCTGATGCTGGTGGATGGGTTGATGTTGATCATAAAGAAGGAACATTAAGACATACTGAATATGAAAATATTTACAGTTTGGGTGATGTAATGAATGCACCTAATGCAAAAACAGGAGCAGCAGTTAGAAAACAAGCTCCAATAGTTGCTCATAATATTATTAAAGATATCAATAAGTCATCTGAAGCATATAGACTTTATGATGGATATGGTGCTTGTCCATTAACAGTTGCTTATGGTAAAGTTATGTTAGCAGAATTTTGTTATGGTGGAAAAGTAACTCCAAGTTTGCCTTTTGACCCAACAAAACCAAGTTCTTTATATTGGCAAATGAAATCAAAGCTATTTCCTTGGTTACAATGGAATGTAATGTTTAAAGGAAAAGAATGGAGTAAGCCTAATCATAAAGCTATTGAAAATTAGTCTCAATTTTATAAAATTTTAATAATTTTATAATTATGATTTTTGAACAACTATTTGATACTAAATCCTCGACTTATACTTATATTATTTAGAGTGGAAAAGGACGTGAAGCATTAATAATAGACCCTGTAATTGAACATACTGATGAATACATAAAAGTTTTAGAAAATTTAGAATTAAAACTTGTTAAAGTAATTGATACCCATATTCATGCAGATCATGTAACTGGATTAAATGAACTTAATGAAAGAACTAAATGTGTGCGTATAATGGGTGAAAACTCTAAATCTGAAGTTATTGATATAAAATTAAAAGATCAGGAAAATATAAATATCGAGAATATTGAACTTAAAGCTATTTATACTCCAGGTCATACAGATTGTTCATATAGTTACTTAATGAATGATAGAGTTTTTACAGGCGATACTCTTTTAATAAATGGTACTGGAAGAACTGACTTTCAAAATGGTAGTGCTCATGAGGCTTATGAGTCATTATTTGGCAAACTATTGAAGCTTCCAGAAGAAACGCTTGTTTATCCTGCTCACGATTATAATGGAAAAAAAAATTCAACAATTGGTAGTGAGAAAAGTAATAATCCTCGATTACAAGTTAGCTCAAAAGAGGAATATGCTGAAATAATGAATAATCTTAATCTTGCCAATCCAAAAATGATGGATATTGCAGTTCCTGCAAATTTAAAGGGATTAACCCTTAAAGAACTCTAAATCAGCCTTTAATAATAGTATTGTTTTTAAAAAATTTGCAACTATATAACTGTTATGGCTTGCAATATATCAAACTGTAAATTCAAACAAGCATCAGAGAACTGCTGTTGTTAATAGTAGTTAAATTTTAACAAAACTTAAATATTTATGAATGATTTTTTAGAGTCGATAATTAAAAGAGATCCAGCTGCAAGATCAAAGTTAAGTTTAATACTTACCTATCCTGGTGTTAAAGCTGTATTTTTTCATAGAATTGCAAATTTTTTTTCAATTGCAAAATTTCATCTTGTTGCAAGAATAATTTCTCAGTTCTCAAGATTTTTAACAGGTATAGAAATCCATCCAAATGCTAAAATTGGAAAAAATCTTTTTATAGATCATGGTATGGGAGTAGTTATTGGAGAAACATCTGATATTGGAGATAACGTTACTATCTATCACATGGCAACATTAGGCGGAATTGCTCCTAGTATAAATTCAGACAATCAAAGAAATATTAAAAGACACCCAACATTAAAAGAAAATGTTGTTGTTGGATCAGGTGCACAAATACTTGGACCAGTAGTAGTTGGTAAAAATGCAAAAATTGGAGCCAACGCTGTTGTTACAAAAGATGTTCCAGAGAATGCAGTAATGGTTGGAATTCCTGCAAAAAATGTTGGTACTGCATCTGAAGAATTTAAACCCTATGGTGTTGCACCAGGGGGTGATACAAAGCTTGATGTATGAAAACTTTACAAAATAATTTTGTCGAAGCAATAGGAAACACTCCTTTATTTAAATTAAAAGCCGCATCAGAAATTACTGGTTGTAATATTTATGGAAAAGCAGAGTACCTTAATCCAGGTGGCTCTGTAAAAGATAGAGCAGCTTTAGCTTTGATAAGAGATGCTGAAGAAAAAAAACTAATTTCAAAAGGTGGAACAATTGTTGAAGGAACCGCTGGTAATACTGGAATTGGATTATGTCTATTAGGAAATTCTATTGGTTATAAAACTATTATCGTAATGAATGATAATCAAACACAAGAAAAAAAAGATTTATTAAGAAATATTGGAGCTGATTTAAGATTGGTTCCACCAAAACCTTATAAAGATGAAAATAACTTTGTTAAATATGCAGGAAGATTGGCTGATGAATTGAAAAGTAGTAACAATCACGGTGTAGTTTGGGCTAATCAATTTGATAATACAGCCAATTCTAAAGGTCATTATGAAACAACTGGGCCAGAAATATGGGAGCAGACTGACGGTAAAATAGATGGTTTTGTATGTTCATCTGGCACTGGTGGTACAATTGCAGGTGTAAGTAGTTTTTTAAAAGAAAAGAATAAAGATATTAAAATATATTTATCGGATCCAACAGGTTCCTCTCTTTATAGTTACATTGAAAATGGTGAATTAAAGAGTGAAGGTGGCTCAATAACTGAAGGTATTGGATCAAGTAGAGTTACAGCGAACTTTGCAAAAGCAAATATTGATGGAGCATTTTCAATAAGTGATCATGAGTCATTACCCGTTCTATTCGATTTAATTGAAAAAGAAGGTTTAAGTTTAGGAACTAGTTGTGGTGTAAATATTGCTGGAGCTATAAGATTGGGTAAACTTTTAGGTCCAGGTAAAACGATCGTAACAATACTTTGTGATAAATCTGATAAATACAACTCAAAGATGTTTAATAAATCTTTTTTAAAAGAAAAAGGTCTTCCCTATCCTCATTGGATATAATCACGCATACCAGTACTGTAATAAATTCATTACATTTCTACCTTATAATAAACTCTAATATAAAAACTAATTTAAAGGAGAAACTATGGACGTAAAAGAACAAACTAAAAAAGCATATGAACTATTTGGTTCAGGAGATATGGAAACATTTTTTAATGATTTGATCGATGATGAAATCGTTTGGACTTTTCCAGGTAAAGAAGGTGTACATCCACTTTCTGGAGTTCACAAAGGAAAACAAGCAATGATGGCTGCAATGTCTAAAATCCCAGCTACTTGGCCAAATTTCCATTTAAAAGTTTTAGATATGATAAGTGAAGGTAATAAAGTTTTTGCAAGAGTTCATGCAACTGCGGATAATATGGATACAATGTTTGGTCATTATTTTGAAGTAAGTGATGAGGGAAAAACTAAAGTTATGATGACTTTTGATGATACGCTTAGCATGTTCAATGCAATGAAGAAGTAAGGAACAATATGTCAATTTTAGAAAAACTAAATAAAGCAATCATGGAAAAAGATGGTGCAGCAGCTGGTGAGCTGGTGCACGATGACTACAAAATGTTTTCCCATCTTAAAGGAGAATATGTGCATATGGGTAAGGCAGGTATGGTTGAAGCCGTAAGTAAAGGTATGATGAGTCCTGCAAAATACAGGATCCTTTTTGAAAATGATGAAATTGGTTTTGATCATTCATATGTTACTTATCAAGATGGAAATACAGAAGCTTTAATGTGTTATTGGAAATT
This sequence comes from Pelagibacterales bacterium SAG-MED34, assembly GCA_014653665.1. Lineage (GTDB taxonomy): Bacteria > Pseudomonadota > Alphaproteobacteria > Pelagibacterales > Pelagibacteraceae > Pelagibacter. The sequence goes on from JACWEE010000007.1 coordinate 30,041, forward strand.
TAAAGATGGTAAAATCATTGAACTCGAAACAGGCGCAACCAAAATACCAAAATAATTATAAACTAACAGAAGGAGTTTAATATGAGTAGTATTGAAGTTAAAACCTTTGATAAAGCAGATGAGGTAGTTGATAAGTTTAATAATGCTAAAATAGAAGCAGTTAAAGTAGGCGGTCAAAGAGTAGTTAGATTACATTTAAAACCAGGATGGAAATGGTCTACAGATGTTAAGCCACATATTGGAACTGACAGTTGTCAGGCAAACCATATTGGAATTATCACAAAGGGATCTGTTTGTGCAAAACACGATGATGGAACAGAGGTTACATATAAAGCGGGAGACTCTTACTCCGTAACACCAGGGCATGACGCTTGGGTAGTTGGCAATGAACCTGTTGAAGCATATGAATTTGCTGGGGTTTGGGGGGAATAAAATGGTAAAAATGGTTGGTAACTTTGAAGTAAAAGACTGGGCTCACTGGAAAAAAATGTTTGATGAACATTCTGGCCCTAGAGAAGCGGCAGGTATCAAAACGATTTATGTTGGTAATGAATTAGAAAATCCAAATAAGGTACATATTGTTATGGAAACACCAGCAGCAGACACTATGCAAAAATTTATGCAGAGCCCAGAGAATGCTAAAGTAATTGCGGAATCTGGACATAAACAAGAGACAACAGTAATGAGCGTTTGCTCTGATTAAATTAAGAAAAAAAAAGGAGATATATTATGTTTGTAAAAATAGAACAAAAACTTTCAAAAGGTTTTAATTCTTGGAAGGAAATGATGCTTGCAAATAGTGAGAAACTTAAAAAGTATGGAATGACTATAGCTTTTGCAGGTGCAGATAAAGAAGATGATAATGCTATGACTGTAGTTATTCATTTTGAATCACCCGAGGGCTTAAAAGGTTTTGGTGGAGATGCAGAACTAACTCAAGCAAGAATAGATTCTGGAGTAATAATGGACCAATCTAAAATGACCATGATGACTGATGAATCTGTAATGAACCACAAAGGATAATTCTAATAATGAAAAAAATATATGTAATTATGTTGTTTTTAATATTTACAACATCAAGTTTTGCAGACGGTCATAAAGGAAAAATTGATCTTAAAGGTTTTATTGTTGGAGATAACAAATTTCTTACTGATAACGAGGGTAACTTTTTAACTTTTACTTACGATGGAGTTGGAGGATTAATGGCAGTCGAAGGTACAACATTCATGGATAATGCTTCACAATATTGCATTGGCGCAGGTACAATCCCAGGAAAGGGATTTGAAATGGGACACTGTAAAATAAATCAAATGGATGGGGATACTATTTTTACATACTACGAAATTCCACTTGGAGACTCAATGAATGGTACATTTAAATGTTTAGGGGGAACAGGAAAATATAAAGGAATAGAATGTAGTGGCTCAACAGGGTACACACCAATTAACTCAGCCCAAGAAAATAAATTTGCCTCATCAATTTATTTTAAAGGTGGATATTCTTTAATGAAATAATTGAATAATCATAAGATTGATTTAAAATACGAAATAAAAAAAAGGAGAAAAAAATGAAATATTATATGGTAACTCACACTTTTAAATCTAAAGAAATGAAAGACAAATTTAACGAGGTTTTAGGCGGCATGTCCAGAGAAGATATGATTAAATCTTCCACTAGCGATAAAGCTAAATGCCAAATGACATATTACACTCCAGGTGATACTATGACAATGTTTTGTCATTGGATGGCAGAAAGTACTGATGCTATTAATGAACAGCTTACTCAGATGAATGATTTTTTTGAACCTCACCAATTTACTGAGGTTAAAGAAGAAGTTTTCGATTTTAACAAATAGGAGGAAAAAATGGAAAAAGAAGTTTTAGTGATCGTAGATTTGAAAGAAGGAAAACTTGAAAAATTTATGGGATGGATGCAATCAGATGAGGGTATGAGTGTAAGAAAATCAGCAGCTCATCCAGAAAAAACTATAGGAGCAGTAAAGCCAGATAAAAGTGGCGTAATGTTTAAGGTATTTGTTCATAATATGGAAAAAATGAAAGAACTAATATCTGGTACACATTCAGTTGGAAAGGAAATTTACGATGAATGTGTTATCAAGATGACTGCTTGGGACTTGACTAAGGTTGAAATGTAATATGGCAAAATTTTACTTAATAGGCAAGATAAGTGGAGAACTAATGAAGAGAATGCAGAACGAACCAACTGCAGACAGATTTGCTTCCACAAAAAAGGTAACAGAAGCAGCTGGTTTAAAGCTTATTTCTTACGAGTGGGTTAGAGGTAGATTTGATGTAATCTCTTGTGTTGAAGGGGAATACGAACAAGCCGTTGCATTAAAGATAGCTTTTAAAAATTCTGGACTTATGGATGATTTAATGGTCCATGAAGTAATAGATTACAATAAAGCTTTCAGTAATGCTGCCAGTGCTGCAAAAACAGTCGTCAAGCCTGCTGAATAAGATATAATTTATTTTAAAAAAAGGAGTAAATTATGAGTGCTTATGTATTATCGAGTATTAAGGTCAACAATCCCGATAACTATAAAGAATATGTCACAAAAGTTAAGTCTATAGTTGAAAAATTTGGTGGAGAGTACTTGGTTAGAGGTGGAGAGATGACAGTTATTGAGGGTGAATGGAATAATCCTAGATCTATCGTGATTAAATTTCAATCAAAAGAAAAAGCGATGAAATGGTATAACTCGGATGAATACAAACCAATTAGACAGATAAGACATGATAATGCTGTGTCAAATTCTATAATTGTTGAAGGAATATAAAAATATTAAAAAAGGAGATAAAAATGTCAATATTAGAAAAATATAGTGCTGCATTAAAAAATAAAGATGAAGCAGCTATGAATGAACTTTTGCATGATGATTTCAAATTCAAAATGCATAAATCAGGAAACACTTTAGGCAAAGCTGAAGTGATCAAATGGGCGATGAGTGGTGATATTAATCAAAGAGATACAAGAGTAGTATATGAAAATGATGAAGTAGGTGTACACCATGCATTCGTAACATTTGATGATGGAAATGTTGAAGCAGTAATGGCAGTCTACAAATATGATAATGGAAAAATCATGAGTTTAGAGACCGGTGCAACACCAATGCCTAAATAATGAAAAAATTAATACTTTTATTTATTTTTATCGCCTTTAATTCAAATGCAGCTTCAATGAAGATGCTTGGATCAAAGGGCGATCCAAACGATGTTACTAGAATAATTGAAGTAAAGATGTATGACAATTATTATGAGCCAAGTTCAATTCAAGTTAAAAAAGGTGAAACAGTAAAAATAATTGTTAAAAATTTAGGTGAACTTGTTCATGAGTATAATATTGCTACAAAAGAGATGCACATTAAACATCAACCTGAGATGGCAAAGTTAATTGAAAATGATATTCTATTAGGTGATAGTATCGATCATGCTAAAATGAAGGAAATGTCTAAAAAAGATCCTTCACTTGGTCATAAGCATGCTAATAGCGTAATGTTAGAGCCTAATAAAACTGGGGAAATTATTTGGAAATTTTCAAATGATATAGCATTAGAAATGGCATGTAATATTCCAGGTCATTATGAAACTGGAATGGTTGGACCAATAATAATTAAGTAAATTTAAAATTTTGTAGATATTAATTTTAGATAATATTATTCTAAATTGATGAGTAATATAACTGCTTATATAATCTTAATAATTGCAGTTGCTTTAGGGACTGCTTCAAATAGTTTTGCGAAAACTGCAAATGGTTTTACAATATTTTTACCAAGTGTCTTTACAGCAATAACAATAGTTGCTTGCATGTATACGCTATCTTTAGTTATGAAAACTATTCCTGTTGGAGTAACTTATGCTTCATTTGCAGGTTTATGTATAATTGCAACATCTATCGTAGGAATTTATAAGTTTAATCAAATACCAGATCTTTTTACAATCATAGGACTAATATTAATTATATCAGGAGTATTGATTGTAAATTTAGTCGGAAAATCAAGTTAAAATATTAAAGTTCATCTGGCAGATCATGCTTACCGTCATCTTTTAAATTGATCATATATTCTTTAACTACAAAATCTAAATTTAGATCTGAGTATAAATGTGGAAACATGTTGCCATCAGTTGATTGCTCCCAAACCAGATTTTTTAATTTTAGAGCATCCACTTTAAGAATTATTAAATTAGTTTGATTAACATAAAACTTATTTAGTGTTTGCTTGATCTGATCTTTGTCTGAAAAATGAATATAACCATCTTTTAAATCTAATGTAGTGCCTTTAAAAATATTATTTTGTTTTGCATTACTCCACTCTGATTTTGTGCAAATTTTATAAACAAAATCAAAATTCATTTTATTTTAAAAAGTTATCTACCTCTACTTGATAACCTTCAACTAAACGATTTGTTTCATTTGCCATTCCAACTATTGCGATCATTTCGTTTATCATTCCATCTGTCGCACCTTTTTTTCTAGCTGCTAAGGAATGAGATTTAATACAATATTCACAATTGTTAGTAATTGAAACTGCAACATAAATGAGTTCCTTTACTGCAGGATCTAATTCACCTTTTCCCATTACTTGCTGTAATGATCTCCAGGTTCTTTCTAATGTTTCTGGACTATTAGCCATAGTTTTCCAAAAATTTGGAATTTCAGTTATTTGTCGAGCTTCTTTTATTTCATCAAAAATTTCTTTTACTTTGCTAGTTGCGTCTTTTTCTTCAATTGGTTTGAACATCTTATTTCCTCCTATTTTTTGTTTATGATATCACTCTTAAATTTTGTATACAAAATTTTTGAATAATTATTCATATCTTGCATATTTTCTTTGGCTTCTTTATCAAATTTTTCTAGCGCACCTCGTCCTAATTGGTTTTCTAAAGATGCTTTATACTCAGGTACACACCCCCAATCATTTACCGTTGTATCCTTAATCTCTATGTGGAATTGGATACCATAAGCAATATTTTTATATCTAAATATCTGATATTTTGTCTCTTTTGATGAAGCAATTAATGTTACATCTTTATTTTTTTCTAATTCTTTAACTTCATAAGAGTGCCATTGTAATGATGTAATTTTTTCTGGAAAATCTGCAAAAAGTGTATCTTTCTTTTTTTCATCCAAAAAATTTATATCCATCATTCCAATTTCTGGATTATTAGTTTTAACTACTTTACCTCCTATTACTTCTCCTAGCAATTGACATCCTAGACAAAAACCTAAGTATGGCTTATTTAATTCTACAACAAACTCTTTAATTTTTTTTTTTTCTTCAATGAGCCAAGGATAATCCTCTTCCATCCAAGTATCCATTGGGCCGCCCATACAAAGCATTCCATCAAAAAAATTTAAATTATTAGGAATTTTTTCGCCTTCATCTAATTCAATAGTTGTAATATTAACTCCATCTTTGATCATTAAATCTTTTATATAACCAGGATCTTCAATATTTATATGTTGAAGAACAAGAATTTCCATTATTAGAAGATGGGTTTTAGCAAACCTAATATTTTTTTATGAATTATTTTATTAGAAGACACCACTACATGTCCTGCTTGTTTTGCATTTTGATTGTCCCACGTTGTTACAATACCACCAGAAGCATTAATAATTGGTATTAGTGGATGAATGTCCCAAATTTTATTATTACATTGTATGACAACATCAATTCTACCTTCACATATCTGAGCATATGACAATGCATCTGAACAAGGGAATTGTATTAATTTAAGAAGTTTTGGAATTTTTTTTTGTTGATTTAATGAAATTGCTCCATGAAAACCGGCTGTCAATTTAATATCTTTAAATTTAACACTCTTGTTAACTGATAGTTTTTTTCTTTTTTTATTTTCAATAACGTATGCAATTTTTGGAGATTGATTATAATAATACTTATTTAACATAGGGAAGTTAGCCAAACCAAATATTGGATTACCTTTATAATTTACTGATATTAAATTACTCCAAGTTGGACTTCCTATGACAAATGACCTAGTGCCATCAATGGGATCAATTATCCAACTAAAATCACTTTTAGTTTTTTTGTACCCAAATTCTTCTCCAATAATTTCATGTCCAGGAAATTTTTTGCTTATTTTAGCTCTAATAAATTTTTCAAAAGCTTTATCGCATGTAGTGACAGGGTCATATCCTTTGCCAAGTAATTTATTATTAACTTTAAAAGGCTTATTAAGTTTTTTAAAATAAAAATTCGTTAAATCGATTGCTAGTTGGTTCAAAAACTTTGGAAATTCATTATTTTTAATTATTAGATTTTTATCCATAATTCCAAATACTACTTAATTTCTCTTGATTAAAGATATTTTTTAATTAATGCTCAATTTTATGAAAATTGAATTAGATAATAATAAGGTTTTCTTTAGAGATGAAAATCAGAATGAAGAAATTCATCCTTTTTGGCTTAGAGAAAGAGTAGAAAATATTGAATTACTGGATCAAAAGACACAGCAGAGACTCTTTGATCCAAGTACTATGGAATCAAACGTTATTATCAAATCAGCAATTATTGAAAAAGACCTTTTAAACATAACTTTTTCAGATGGAATAGAAACTAAAATTGATATTAATAAAATAATTCAAGAATTTAAAAATTCCAACTCAATTAGTAAAATTAAGGAAAAAGTAAAATGGACTTCTTCACTTAATGACGTAAAAAAATTTAATTTTCATGAAAATATTTATGAAAGTGTTGAAATGTATGAATTACTTGCTTCTTTTTACAAGTATGGATTTGCAATTATAAAAAATGTCCCAACTCATGATAATTATTTAATCAAATTTGCTAACTCTGTAGGCAGTGTTAGAAGAACTAATTTTGGCGAACACTTTAATGTTTCATCAAAACCTAATCCTAATGATCTTGCTTATACACCTTTACCGTTAGCTCCTCATACTGATAATCCATATAGAAATCCAGTCCCCTGTATTCAGATATTACATTGTATTGAAAATGAAGTTGCTGGTGGTTTATCTACGTTGGTTGATGGTTACACTGTTACTGAAGATTTAAAAAAAGACTTTACTGAATACTATGAAATATTAACTAAAGTAAAAGTAAAATTTAAATTTATTGATAAAGATGTAATTTTAGAAGACTGGTCTGAATTAATAGAGCTCGATGAAAATAAGAATTTCAAACAAGTTAGATTTAGTCCTCGACTTGATTATGTACCAGTTTTAAAAAAAGAGGAACTAGATTTTTATTATAAAGCTAGAAAAAAATTATCTGATTTATATAACTCTGATTTCTATAGAATAGAATTTAAATTAATGCCTGGAGATTTAATTATGATGGATAATTACAGACTCCTGCATGGTAGAACGGAATTTAATCCAAATGAGGGTAAAAGGTTTTTACAAGGGTGCTATATTGAATATGATAGTACTGATAGCAAACTTAGACATTTACAGAGAAAGTTTAATATTAATTAATTTATCCTATACTTTGTAGAAAAGGCATATACTCGAGTAGATAATAACCCAAAGCTTGCAACTGGTTAGTAATCATTAGTATTCCTGTAATTAGTAGAAGTGATCCACCAAACATATTTATCATCTTCATCTTGGCTTTAAGGTTTTTAGAAAAAATCATAAACTTTTGTATCAAATAACCTGATAGAACAAAGGGAATTGCTAACCCTAAAGAATAAAATGATAAAAGTCCAATTCCTTTATTAATGCTATCTTCTGTTGATGCAATTGCAAGAATTGATCCTAAGATTGGACCAATACAAGGTGTCCAGCCAAAGCCAAAAGCCATACCAATTAAAATAGAACTAATTATTCCAGTATTATTATTTGTTTGAAATCTTTTTTCATAATTTAAAAACTTTAGATTTATTAGCCCTAATATTTGTAGCGAGAATATAATTATGATTACTCCAGCCCCAATTCTGAGTTGATATGAATTATCTAAAATTAGAGATCCTAAAAATGTAGCTGTAGCTCCAAAACTTATGAATACTATAGAAAATCCGACTGCGAATAAAATTATAGGAAAAATATTTACAGTTTTTTTTTCAAGTAACTCATTAAGAGTTGATCCTGATATGTATGATATATATCCTGGTATTAGAGGCAGAACACATGGAGATAAAAAGCTAAGCAAACCTGCTCCAAAGGCTAAAATAAATTCGATCATTATCCTGTATTTTTAATAGCTGCTGAAATACCTGCTATTGATGCCATCATTGCATCATTCAAGTCTTTTTTATCCTTCTTGTTTAATTTTTTTTTGCAAAAGCTTACTCATTACTACTGCTTGTAAAACATTAAGGATTTCGGAATATATGTTTCTAATAATTGCTGGACCTCTAAAACTCTTTCTTTGTTTATAAATTTCTTTTGGAGTTATTTGATCATTTAATTTTTTAACTGCATCAAATTGAAACCTTAATTTTTTTCCGACTCTTACCAGTTTATCATCAGCTAAATTTTTTTCATAAATTTTAGATATCTCAGGATCTACTTTTGAAAGTACCATGTCAAGCAAGTCCATTGTTGAATTAAAATATGGCCAGTTTTTTTCCATATCTATAAGTGTCTTTTTAAATTTTTTAATTGATGAATATCTCAAAGCTTCTGCAGTACCTAACCATGCAGGTAACATTAATCTAATCTGTGTCCAGGCAAATACCCAAGGGATTGCTCGCAAACTATTTATATTATCAACA
>JACWEE010000070.1 GCA_014653665.1 Pelagibacterales bacterium SAG-MED34
TTTCTCTTGGGTCTGGTGGATTTTCTCTGGCATCTCCCCCTGGTAAATTTTCAATAGTTTTACAAGAAGTGAGCGCAAATATTGCAATAAAAATAATATGTATGAATCGTAAGTTTAAAAAATTTGGCATATAACTTCTAAAAAAATAAGTATTAGATGAAAATTGACTATAAATGAAAGAAATTTTTTGAAAATGACAAAAATGTTAATTAATTCAGCATTTATAGTGATGTAAAAATACAACACTATTATAAAAAAAACCAGCTAAAATGACAATATTTGAGAAATACATTTAAAAATTGGTAGTAATTTACCTGTTTAATATTAAACAATTAACGAAAGGTAATAATATGAACAATCTAAAAAAAATAGGATTGACAGCATTAGGTACTGCAATGGTAGCAACTTCAGCAAACGCTGCTTCAATGTCTGTATCTGGTGGTACATCAATCTTCTTCGGTGGTGAAGATAACAGTAACACTCCTAACGGATGGTCAATGACTGACCAAATCGATTTCAACGCTAGCGGTGAAATGGATAACGGTTTTACTGTTGATATGTATCTTCAATTTGACAATGGAACAGGGTTTGATGATAAAACATTAGCAATTGGTATGGGTGATATGGGAACTTTAACTTTCTCAGGTCACGGTGGAAACGGACCAGTTGGTGCATGGGATGATAAAACACCAAGTGCAAACGAAGAGTCGTGGGGTACTTCAATCGGTGGAACAGTAGATGGTCCAACTAACTCTGCAGTAAGTGATAATTCATTTATCTATGATTACACTGTAACTGATGGAATTGCTTTGAAAGCTGCTTACGTACCTTCAAAAGGTACTGCACTTGAAAGCTCAACTGAAATCGGTATATCATACACAGGCATGGAAGGCTTAACTGTATTGGCTGCAATGGGTGAAAACAACTCTGCTGCTGATAAAATCGATCTAAGTGTATTCAGTGTAAATTATGCAATGGGTCCGATCACAGTTGGTTTCCAATCAAATGAATCTGACGCAGGAACTGGAACAGATGAAGACTTTTCAGCATATGGTATTTCTTATGCAGTAAGTGATGATGTTTCTATATCTTACGGTGCATCTTCACTTGATTACTCTTCAGCTTTAGAAGATCAAGATTCATCTGCGGTAAGTGTTTCATTTACAGCAGGTGGTGTAGGAATTTCAGCATCGCACCAAACTACAGATAATGTAGCTGGAGCAGCT
>JACWEE010000071.1 GCA_014653665.1 Pelagibacterales bacterium SAG-MED34
TTATCTATTTTCCAATTGTTATAAAAAAGGTCAAAATATTCTTCTGGATCAAAATCTTCAGACTTTGCTAACATTATACTGAACACTTTATCTTTTTTATAATCTTTCATAATCCCTTCAGTAAATTTGTTTAAAGGATAATATTCTGGAGCAGCAAACATTACAAAAAATGCCATATTACTAAAGGCTGGTTTAACCAGTAATACATCTGCAACATTTAATGTATCAGATCCATTTATTTTTATTGGAACTTTTCTTCCTTGTAATTCAGGTACTTTTGAATTTTTATAAGTAAGAAAAGAAAACATTACCCCAATTTTATTGCAGTCTTTTTTTTCTAGAACAAATCTCATTTTATCTCCGTGCGATATTTCACCAGGTACACTAGTTACTACATAGTTACCAAAATCATGAATATTCCATTCATCCTCACTCGCGTAAGTAAGCGTTGTCAAAATAGATGTAACTAATACAAAATAATTAAGGATTTTAAAAAATACCAAAGAACAAACCTGCTATTTTAATTATTACTAAAGCTTCCATCCCAACAAACATTAACTCTCCTTATGAGTTGTCTTTTCCACACAACGTTTGTAAGTCTCATTAAATTTTTCTGAAAAATTATCTAAAATCCATTTATTTTTAGTGATATCGAAATATTTTTTAACCTCAAAATTCAATCCATTTGAAAGTGATATTTCATAAGCCTCATTTTCTTCTAAGAAACCCTTTAATAATTTTACATATTTTTGAGTTTCATATGTACCAAGTTCAAAAACTATCCAATAGGCCCTATCATCTAATATGGGTTGAATATAAATTAGTTCAGCTGATAACTCATTATTATTGAGGGATATTGGTATTCTTTTATTTTTTAAATGACTAATATCATTAATGTTTTTTGTAGTTAAAACTGTAAATAATTGATGGATAGTATCACAATCTTTATAGCTCATAGAGAAAACTAATTTATCTCCATAAAGAAATTCACCATTTTTACTCAAGTAGATATATTCCTTACTCTTTTGATCAATTGTCCACCCATCATCTGCACGAGCATGCGGATGGACAATTAAGAGGATCACGAAAGCAACTAAATGAAGAAAAAAGAATAATGATAATCTCACGATTCTATTTTTAATAAATTGTTTTGTTAAAATTCAGTTCCAAATTTGTTATAATTAAGAATGAAAAATAAATTTGTAATTTTAATT
>JACWEE010000072.1 GCA_014653665.1 Pelagibacterales bacterium SAG-MED34
TGACACAACAAAATAACTAAAAGTAAGTTATAATTTAATTCAATGGAAAGATATAATTTTAAAACTGTCGAAGAAAAATGGCAAGAAAAGTGGCAAAAATCAGGAGTTTTTCGATCTAAAATAGATCACTCCAAAAAAAAATTTTATTGTCTAGAAATGTTTCCATATCCATCTGGAAAAATACACATGGGTCATGTTAGAAATTATACAATAGGTGATGTTTTATCACGTTATAAATCTTTGCAAGGTTTTAATGTAATGCATCCAATGGGTTGGGATGCATTTGGTATGCCAGCAGAAAATGCTGCAAGAGAAAATAATTTAGATCCTAAAGAATGGACTAATAAAAATATTTCAACCATGAAAGATCAATTAAAAAAGCTTGGTCTTTCTATTGATTGGGAAAGGGAAATTTCCACATGCTCTGAAGAATATTACAAACATCAACAAATATTTTTTTTGGAGCTTTATGAAAAAGGATTAGTTTATAGAAAAGAAAACTACGTTAACTGGGATCCTGTAGATCAAACGGTGCTCGCAAATGAACAAGTTATTGATGGTAAAGGATGGAGATCTGGGGCAGTTGTTGAACGTAAAAAGTTAAATCAATGGTTTTTTAATATTTCAAAATTCTCGCAAGAATTACTTGATGGTTTAGATGATCTAAAAAAGTGGCCTAACAAAGTCAAAGTGATGCAAAAGAATTGGATTGGAAAATCTTTTGGGTGTGAAATTGCTTTTAAAACAGAAGGGGATCTTCCAGTAAAAGAGATAAAATGTTTTACGACAAGACCAGATACTCTATTTGGATTTTCATTTTTGGCTCTATCTGTTGATCACGAAATTTCTAAATATTTTTTAAATGATAAAAAATTTCAAGAGTTTAAGTCAGAGTGTTCAAAAACAGGAACTACCGAAGAAGCAATAGCAATTGGAGAAAAGATTGGTTTTAAAACAAAGCTTGAAGCAATAAATCCTCTAAATCCAAGCCAAAAAGTGCCTGTTTTCTTTGCTAATTTTGTCTTAATGGACTACGGTTTTGGTGCAGTTTTTGGGTGTCCTGCTCATGATCAAAGAGATTTTGACTTTGCAAAAAAATATGGTCTAGATATTAAAACCGTAGTTAGACCAGAAGGAGAAAATGAAAACTTTGAAGTTAAAGATGAAGCTTATTCAGGTCCAGGAGTTTTAATAAATTCAGAATTTCTTA
>JACWEE010000073.1 GCA_014653665.1 Pelagibacterales bacterium SAG-MED34
TTCCCTTTTTTTGAAGTGCTTCTCTGTAAGCAATAAAGTCTACCAACATTACTTTACCTAATATATCATGACTTAAAATTCTATTTGGAGCAAAATTTATTGCTTCACCAATTTTTTTTTCTAAAATTGATTTAACTTGGACTTCAGCATTATTATTTCGTCCTAACAAATTCTGCCGAATGATATTTTCTACTAAAATTCTATACGTATAAGGTAATTTATCTATATTTTTAATATTACTGATATCAACAAAATCATATTCTTGATTGTTAATGTTAATTTTTTTAAAGGTTTTTGGAATCATGATTTTAATTTTAATTTAATACTTTAAAAGATTATATAAACTATTTTCGATATTTTAAAACATCAGGTTATAACAGTAAAAATATGACTATAAAAAAAAGATACAAAAAATCAGAATTAATTCAGTTTACGATTAATGTTTTAAAAAAAGTTGGTTTAAATAAGTTGAATTCAACAACTGTGGCAGAATTAATTATTAGAGCAGACGAAAGAGGAGTTTGGTCACATGGTATAGTCAGATTACCAGTTTATGTTAAAAGAATAGAAAAAAGGTCTGCAAAAATAAATCCCTCTTTAAAATTTAAAAAAATAACTAATAATATTTCTCATTTGTCTGGTGACAATGGTCTTGGCTATATAGCTGCTAGTGCTGGTATAAATAAATGTGTCTCATTAGCAAAAAAAAATGGGATAGGACTAGTGGCAATTAAGGGAAGCAACCATTTTGGAATGGCTGCAAATTATTTAGAAGTTGCAGCAAAAAATAAATGTATGGCTTGGGTATTTACAAATGCTTCAAAAGCTTTGCCACCCCACGGAGCAATGGCACCCTTTTTTGGAACAAGTCCATTTGCATTTGGTTGTCCCACAAAAAATATTAAAAAACCTTTTATCCTCGATATGGCATCTTCATCTGTTGCTAGAGGAAAGTTAAAATTTGCTGCTCAAAATAACATTAAAATACCTTTTGGATATGCATTAGATAAATTTGGCAAACCTACCAACGATGGAGCAAAAGCTTTTGAGGGAATAATGTTGCCTTTCGGAGGAATGAAAGGTGCTGGATTATCATGGATGATGGATATAGTTGCAGGTATTTTCACAGGTGCAAATCATAGTGGTAAAGTTAAAAATGCAATTAGTGATT
>JACWEE010000074.1 GCA_014653665.1 Pelagibacterales bacterium SAG-MED34
GTATCATTAATCCATTTAGACTTGTATTATATTTATGAAAGTAGTCGGTTTGTAATTTTTTAGCTTCGACTAAGTTAATTTTTAATTTTTCAGAAATGTATTGTGTCATTCTTTTACTTACTTGACCAAATACAGATTCTAAATCCTGATAAAGAACACCATCACAATCAAATAAAATATTTTTTATATTTTTCATTTTCTTATTAATGTGCCAGCACCTTTATCTGAGAATAATTCAAAAAGAATTGAATGTTTTTTTCTTCCATCAATAATTCCAACACCAGTAACTCCATTCATTACTGCATCTAAGCAGGTGTTAATTTTAGGAATCATACCTTCTGTTATAATTTCATTATTTATCATCTCTAAAATTTCAGATGAAGTAATTTCTTCAATGAGTTTTTTTTCTTTATCAAGTACGCCTTCAACATTGGTCATTAATAATAATCTTCTACATTTCAAAGATTTAGCTATAGCACCAGCAGCCGTATCTCCGTTAATATTAAATGTTTGATTATTTTTACCTAAACCTAAAGGTGATATTATTGGAACTGAACTTTCCTTTATTATATCTTTTATTATATTTATATTAATTTTACTTGGCTTTCCAACGAATCCAAGTTCCTCAGCTTCTGGAATAACTTCAATAACATTATTTTTTTTTGTGTTTATAGAGACTGCGTTTGATCCTTTTTCAATTAAAGAATTAACAATATCCTCGTTAAAATCGATAAGGACATCCTCAACTATATTTATAATTTTCTCATCCGTAACCCTTAAACCTCTAATAAATTTTGATTGAATATTTGATTTTTCTAATTCTCTTTTAATTCTAGGGCCACCGCCGTGGACTATTATTATTGATAATCCTAACTTATTTAGAATACTTATATCTGAAATAAAATTGTTAAAAATATTTCTATCAATAAAAACGTTTCCTCCGTATTTAATAACTATTAACTCATTTTTATATTTATCTATATATTTTTTAACCTCTTCGATGGAAGGACCATCTTTTGGTACTATTTTTTCTATTTCCATTTCTATTAAACAGTTTTGACAGTCGTTCTTTTGATTATTATGTACTGTTGTGCCATTGTTAATATATTATTTATGGTCCAGTAAATAACTAGTCCTGCTGGGAAAGGAGCTAGTATTACAGT
>JACWEE010000075.1 GCA_014653665.1 Pelagibacterales bacterium SAG-MED34
AAGAATAAGGTGCGTCAATTGATAAGTATATTAATAAATTGGATATAATAGTTTTATTTAATGGGAACTGTAATACAGCTAAAAAAACAAATTAATAATTCATATGCAGATTTAAAAAATTCGGTTGATGATAAATTGATTCTAGTTGAAGAAAGAATCAATTCTAGACTAGCAAGTAAAGTTGAATTGGTTCAAAAGATGACCAAGTATCACTTAAAAACTGGTGGAAAAAGACTAAGAGCACTCTTAACCTTACAATGTGCTAAAATTTGTGAATATCAAAAAGGATTAAGAGATGTAAATCTTGCCGCTTGTGTAGAACTTATACATGCAGCTACTTTAATGCACGATGATGTAATAGATAGTGCTGACATTAGACGAGGTAAAAAAACACTTAATACAATTTGGGGAAATCATTCATCAATTTTGGTAGGTGATTATTTACTTAGTAAATGTTTTGAAATGATGGTAGAGGACGGGAATTTAGAACTATTAAAACTTTTAGCAACTACATCATCTGAAATTGCCCAAGGTGAAGTTCTTCAGTTACAACACAATAAAGAAATAGATATCTTGGAAGAAACATATCTAAATATTATTTCATCAAAAACAGCTTCTTTATTTGCAGCAGCTACTAAAGTTGGAGCAATTATTGCTGAAAAAGATTTCAAATATAAAAATGCTTTAGAATTTTATGGAAAAAACTTAGGACTTACATTTCAAATAGCAGACGACACATTAGACTATAATTCTGAATATAAATTGTTTGGAAAAAATATTGGCAATGACTTTTACGAAGGTAAAGTGACTTTGCCTATAATTTTACTTTATCAAAAAGTTGATAAGTTTGAAAAAGAAAAATTAAAATCTTTTTTTGAAAAAGATATTCGTGAAAAGCAAGATTTAGAACATGTCCTAGTTCTAATAAAAAAAAATAATATTATTAATGAGTGTTATAAAAAAGCAGAACATTACATTAATTTAGCTTCTAATTCTTTAAGTGTATTTGAAGAATCTGAAGAAAAAACTATATTAAAAAACTTAACTTCTTTTAGTATCGAAAGAAATTTTTAAGGACTTAATAATACTTTTTTCCATTTTTTGGGTAATCTAATATATTTTAACCTTTCATGAATTCGATTTTGTCCATCTAGCCAA
>JACWEE010000076.1 GCA_014653665.1 Pelagibacterales bacterium SAG-MED34
GTGTCGATAGCATTGCAAATGGCTTTGATCTGTCAAATTGAGAGGGTTTTACATGATCTAAAACTAAATCTAATAGTGGATTAAGATTTTCTCTTGGTCCGTCAATATCTTTAGAAGCCCAACCAGATCTCCCACTTGCATATAATACAGGAAAATCTAATTGATCTTCATTCGCATCTAAACTAACAAATAAATCAAAAGTCTCATTCAAAACTTCATCTGCTCTTTGATCGCTTTTGTCTAATTTATTTATAATGACAATCGGTTTTAATCCTTGTTTTAAGGCTTTACTCAATACAAATTTTGTTTGAGGCATTACACCTTCAGCAGAGTCTACTAACAATAATGCACCATCTGCTAAACTTAAAACTCTTTCAACTTCTGCTGCAAAATCTCTATGGCCAGGTGTATCAATAATATTTATTCTGGTGTCTTTCCAATTAATTGAGGTAGGCTTAGCAAGAATTGTAATTCCTCTTTCTTTTTCTAATTCCCCAGAGTCCATTAATCTTTCATCGACTACTTCGTTATCTCTAAAAGAACCACTCTGTTTCATCAAATTATCAATTAGCGTTGTTTTTCCATGATCAACGTGAGCAATGATAGTGATGTTCCGAATATTATGATTCATAATTGAGCTTCTTATATATCTAAACCTTGAATTGAAAACAAAAAAAAGGGCAGAAGAATCTACCCTTTTAAATTTTTAATTAGACTTTTTGGGTTACATTCTCATACTGGTTTCAAAAAAACCGTTATTTACTTACTAATTGGAAAAACATTTATCATCATTCATCACTTTTCAAACACAACTCAAAAGGAATTTAAAAGATACATTCAACATTTAACTACTTTGAATTTACCTCTTCTATTTGCTAATTGAACTAACGACTCACCTGTATGACCAAGATAGACACATAATACCATTCTTGGACTTGTATTCATCAAAGCTGCTATATCTTCTATTGATTTCCTTTTTTATATTCTTCGGTCGCATAAGTGTGTCTGATTGAATACAAAGGTCTTGTTCCACCTTTGTGATGATAGAGATTTAAATCTTTAGAAAATCTAACAAACAATTTAACTGTTTTGTGTTTAAATGATTACTGATTTACTTGTCTTTTCTTAAATCACTATTTTAATT
>JACWEE010000077.1 GCA_014653665.1 Pelagibacterales bacterium SAG-MED34
GTCCTTTACATATGAAGCATAAGCTTAATAAATCACCAGAAGAAGTTTATGAAGCAATAAAACAAAATGTAACTTATGCAAGAAATTTTACCGATGATGTGGAATGGTCTTGTGAGGATGGAACTAGAACAGATATGGATTATATGTGTAAGACAGTCGAACTAGCAATTAAATGTGGTGCTAAAACTATTAATATTCCTGATACTGTTGGCTATACTATTCCATCTGAATTTACAAAAATCATTGAAACTTTGTTGAATAAAGTTCCCAACATAGATAAGGCAATTCTTTCAACGCATTGCCATAATGATTTAGGTTTGGCAGTTGCCAATTCTTTGGCAGGTGTCCAGGCAGGAGCTAGACAAATTGAATGTACTATAAATGGTCTAGGAGAAAGGGCTGGAAATGCAGCTCTTGAAGAAGTTGTGATGGCCATGAAAACAAGACCTGATTTAATGCCATACGAAACTGGAATTGAAACTACTCTTCTAAGCAAAGCATCCAAGATAGTATCAAATGCCACAGGTTTTCCTGTTCAATATAATAAAGCTATTGTTGGAAAAAATGCTTTTGCTCATGAAGCAGGCATTCATCAAGATGGAATGTTAAAAAATAGGCAAACATATGAAATTATGACACCAGAGAGTGTAGGCGTTAAACAAACATCTCTTGTAATGGGCAAACATTCAGGAAGACATGCATTTAAAGATAAGTTAACTAGCTTAGGATACCCAGATCTCACCGATGATATTGTCGATAATGCATTTGCAAAATTTAAAATCTTAGCAGATAAAAAGAAACATGTTTATGATGAGGATATAATTGCTTTAATAGATGATAGTTTAATAACAGACAACAAAGTAAGTGCTATCAATTTGAAATCTTTGAAAGTATTTGCTGGTACAGGAGAGCCTCAAAGAGCAGAAATGACACTAGATGTTTTTGGTGAAGTTAAAAAAGCATCAGAAACAGGCGATGGACCAGTTGATGCAATTTTTAAATGTATAAAAAAACTTTACCCGCATGAAGTAAATTTACAACTTTACCAAGTGCATGCTGTTACAGAAGGAACAGATGCTCAAGCCACAGTAAGTGTTAAAATTGAAGAAAATGGAAAAACAACTGTGGGACAAGCTGCAGATA
>JACWEE010000078.1 GCA_014653665.1 Pelagibacterales bacterium SAG-MED34
ATAAATGATGAATATGGTGTACTGAAAGATCAATTAAATAAAAATGTTAAATCAGATGAAAAACTAAGTGAATTATTCAATTCATTAAAAGAAATTAATTCAAAACTCTGGGTTATTGAAGATAATAAAAGATTATGTGAAAAAAATTCTGATTTTGGTGAAAAATTTATAAAACTCTCAAGAGATGTGCACTTTTTAAATGATGACAGAGCAAAACTTAAACTAGAAGTTAATAATCATACAGGCTCAAAAATTAAAGAAATTAAAGAATATACAAGCTACTAATTATTAAGTGAGCGATAAATCTTCAATAAAATACATATTGAGTTTATCTATTCCAATATTTTTTGCCAACCTTGCAATACCTCTGGTTGGAATTGTTGATACGGCATTAATGGGAAATATGAGTAATCAAGGTTATCTCACTGCTACGAGTATAGCATCCAGTTTTTTTTCATTAGTATTTTGGAGTTTTGGTTTTTTAAGAATGGGAACTGTTGGCCTTGTAAGTCAATCATTTGGAAGAAATGATTATAAAAGTATCTTAAATATAGTTTTTAGAAATCTATTATTTGTGATTTCAATATCAATTTTATTAATACTATTCCAAAAACAATTATTAAATTTATGTTTAATATTTTTTGATCTATCGCTTGATACAGAAAAAAAATTCAATGATTATTTTAATATAAGAATTTACTCATCTTTTTTTGAATTGACAATTTATATTGTTGTAGGTTTATTTATTGGATTACAAAAGACAAAAATTTCAAGTGTTGCAATTGTTTTATTGTCTATTCTAAATATTTTTTTTAGCTCTATTTTAGTATTAAAATTCAATTTAAATATTAAAGGTGTCGCATATGGAACTTTGCTTGCCACAGGAATAACATCATTTTTATTTTTATTTTATGTTTTCTATTATTTAAGAAAATATGTATCTTTAAACTTTAATATTAAGGAAATTGTAAATACCTCAAAATTAAAAAATTTATTAGAGATAAATTTAAATATATTTTTAAGAACTATTTTATTAACTTTTTCTTTTTTTTGGTTTACTTATCTAGGTGGAAGAATTGGCGAAGAATTTATTGCAGCTAATACAATTTTAATAAATCTTATATTTTTATCTGCATT
>JACWEE010000079.1 GCA_014653665.1 Pelagibacterales bacterium SAG-MED34
TTATTAATTGAATAAGGTTTGCCTTTTAATTTTTTTAAAGAAGATTTTAAGTCAGAAAAATTATTTTCATCATAATCAATAGCTAATTCCAAGTTAATATTATCGAAATAATACTTTTCATTTGCATTAATATTATAAATTAGTTCAAATTGATTATCATTTACCAATTTAGCAAAAGAGGAGTTAACTTTTGCATTGTAGTATCCCTTATTTAAATAGAAATTTTTTAATAATCGTTTATCTAGATCAATTAAATTTTCATTTAAAAATTTTCTTCCAGAAATAAATTTCCAGAACTTATACTCTTCACTGATTATAATATTTTTTAATTTCTTATCTTTATAAACCTTATCTCCAACAAAATAAATTTTTTTAATTTTAGATTTTGAGCCTAGATCAATTTTATATATTAAATTTAAATTTTCATTACCAGTATCTTCAACAATATTTTCAACACTAGGAAAAAAATATCCAATGCTCTTCAGAGTTTTTAATAAATTACTTCTGTCTTTTTGAAGAAGGTTTTTATCAAAAGAGGACTTTGGTTTTAAAATTCTGTTGCTTTTAATTTCAGCTAAAATAGTTTTAGATTTAATACCTTCGTAATCAACGTTTTGAATAATTGGTTTTTCTTTAACATAAATATTTAAAATATTATTTTCTAGTGTGACTTGGACATCATCAAAAAAATTTGAGTTATATATATTTTTAAGAATTTTATCAATTTCATTTAGGTTTAAATTATCTTGAATGTTAACATTACCAAACATTATGATGGTTTCATCTGATATCCTTTGATTTCCTTCAATGTTAATATCTTTTAATATTTCACTTTTAGTTTCTAGTGAAATAAAAAAAATTAAGAAAATGTATAGATATTTAAATTTAAAATGCTGTATTGACATCGGCCAATTTATACACTTTTTTTAATAATTTTAAACGAACATAATTGTTTAAATTTAAGATATCATCTAGATTTTTCGGAACCTTTTTTTTATAATGCACAAATTCTTTCGATTGAATTATTTTAAATAATTCTTTTTGAATATTTGAAAATCCAATTTTTTCTTTTAAAAAAAGTTCAACTAAACAATCGTT
>JACWEE010000008.1 GCA_014653665.1 Pelagibacterales bacterium SAG-MED34
TCTAAAGGTAAAATTATAGGTATGGGTGGTTCAGCTGGAGGGTTGTTGATGGGGGCAGTTGTAAATGCAGCTCCTGAGCTATTTTTAGGGTTAATAATGGCTGTACCATTTGTAGACTCCTTAACAACTAACCTTGATCATTCACTACCTTTAACAGTTGGAGAATTTGATGAATTTGGAAATGCTAAAGATAACAAAGATCATTTTGATTATATTTATTCTTATGCTCCATATAACAATATTAAAAAAATGGATTACCCAAATATTTTAATTACTACAAGTCTTAGTGACAATAGAGTTCTATTTGATGAACCAGCAAAATTTACTGCCAAACTAAGAGACTATAAGACAGATAATAATTTATTATTATTAAAAACAGAGATGAACGCTGGTCATGGAGGAAAATCTGGCAGGGATGGCGCAATTGAAGAAATAGCTCTTGATTATGCTTTTGCCTTAAAAATTGCAGAAAAAATTTAAATAATCTTGTATTGAAATTTTATAATTAGTCACCATATCAATATTGTAAGTCGCCTAATGGGGCTTACATAAATTAACTTGCTTAACAAAAGGAGTAAATATGACAAGTAAGGATCTATCTATCTTTAATTCACTAAGACCGTTTTCTATTGGTTTCGACGATATGTTCGACCAATTTGAAAGTATGCTTGGTAATGGTGGTATGACTATGCAATCGAATTATCCGCCATACAACATAAGAAAAACTGGTAAAGACAACTATTCAATTGAAGTTGCATTGGCTGGTTTTAATAAAAAAGATGTCGAGGTTGAGTTCGAAGATAATATATTAACTGTTAGAACGAAACAGCTTAATAAGTCTGATGAGCAAAATGAAGACGGTGAAATTATTCATAAAGGAATATCACAAAGACAATTTGCAAGATCTTTTACTATTGCAGACGATGTAAAAGTAAATGATGCTGAACTTAAGGATGGTCTTTTAACAATTGCTTGTGAAAGAATTTTACCAGATCACAAGAAAAAAAGACTTATTGATATTAAGTAAATAAATTTTAACCTTACTTGTGGGGTTAGCCCCACAAGTTTAAAAGCATCCACTAGAACTGAAAGCTATAATAGTTCCACTAGCGTTTACTTCAAATCTTCTTTCACACGGTACTCCGTACTTTTTGGTTTTGTAAATTAAAACTTCATTGCCTATACTATTAATGATGTCCTCACTAGGAGCGCCTAGTTCTAACCTCATTTTATTAACATCTCCTCCAACGAATAAACCGTATTTTTTATTTTCTTTTTCTACAACCTCGTCCGTTTTATTCTGAATAGTTTGACAGCCTGCAGTTAAAATAAGTATTGAGATTAATGTGATAGCGAATTTAATTTTCATAATTAACTTATAATACTGAAATGTGACGAAAGATTAACTTAAAAGTTGAAAAAAAAATAAGTTTTCTATCAAAATTAGTTAAATATATTGTATTTATATTACTTAATTCTTTATTTTTACTACTATCAAATCGATTCTTATGAATACAAAACTCAAAGTATCCGAAATTTCAAAAATTTATCCAGGATGCATTGCAAACGATAAAGTATCATTAGAATTTGGAAGTGGAAAAATATACGCTTTATTGGGAGAAAATGGTGCTGGCAAGTCTACACTAGTTAAAATCCTGTCAGGAGTTGTAAAGCCTGATTCAGGGGAGGTTTTTTTAAATAACGAAAGTATTAAACTAAATTCTCCCTTAGATGCCAAAAAAAATAATATTGGAATGGTTTTTCAACATTTTAATCTCTTTGAGACTTTATCAGTATTTGAAAATTTAAGCATCGATAGTGACAATAAAGATGAAGATCTAAGAGTTTTAGTAAACGATATATTAAAAAAATATAATTTTAAAATCGATCTAGATATTCCTGTTCTAAATTTATCTGCAGGTCAAAAACAAAAAGTAGAAATAATAAGATGTTTAATTAGAAATCCAAAAGTATTGATTATGGATGAACCTACATCAGTTTTAACTGAACAAGAAACCGATGATTTATTCATTTCATTAAAACAATTTTCTAAAGATGGAATTTTAATTATTTATATTACACATAAATTGAAAGAAGTTTTATCACTTTGTGATGAGGTGGCCGTAATGAGAAAAGGCAAAGTAGTTTCCGTTAGCAATACAATAAATGAAAAAATTGAAAGTTTAGCCAATAAAATGGTAGGTGAAAATCTAAATACAATTAAGAAGAAAATTAATAATTTTAAGGACAGTGAAGAAATTTTAAAAGTCTCAAATTTAAATTTTAAAAGTGACGATCCATATGAAACAAACTTAAAAGATTTAAACCTTTCTTTAAAAAAAGGAGAGTGTTTAGGTATAGCTGGTATTTCAGGAAACGGTCAAAATGAACTATTTCAAATACTAAGTGGTGAAATAATTACCGAAGGTACGTCTATAATGTTCAGAAATAAAGAAATTGGAAAGTTAAACCCTAGAGAAAGAAGAGAATACCTTATGGCTTTTTCACCAGAAGATCGTATCTCGCAAGCTGCAGTACCTGAATTAAAGATATATGAAAATGTTGCATTAAACAATTTTAAATCATCAAACTTTTTTGAAAAAGGTTTAGTGAATGAAAAGAAAATAAAAGAACACTCCAAGAAGATACTTTCTAATTTTTCTGTTAATACAGACAATGTTGAACTAAAAAGTCAATTTTTGTCTGGCGGAAATCTTCAAAAATTAATTATTGGAAGAGAATTAATTACTTCTCCTGAATTATTGGTATGTTTTAACCCCACATGGGGTCTTGATGTTGGCGCAATCAACTACATTCATGAAACATTAATTCAAATTAATGAACAAGGAAAATCATCAATATTAATTTCTACTGATAACGATGAACTATTAAAATTAAGCGACCGTATTTGTGTAATTTATAAAGGTAAACTATCTAAAATAATGAATGCAGATACTGTTACTGCTGAAAAATTAGGAATTTTGATGGGAGGAGGCTCAATTGATTAAAATTGAAAAGCGTAACGATGTATCCCAATCAATTTACTTTTTAACACCGATTTTAGCCATTTTTCTAACATTATTTGGCGGTGGGATTATTTTTTATATTTTGGGTTTTAATCCTATTGAGGCTTTAAAATTTTTTTTTATTACCCCCATTTCAGATTTATACGGATTAAGTGAACTTTTGGTAAAAGCTACACCACTTTGTTTAATAGCGATAGGTTTATCTTTTTGTTTTAAAAGTAATAATTGGAATATTGGTGCAGAAGGTCAACTTATTTTTGGTGGAATAGTCGGCGGTGGAGTTGCTTTGTTATTTTATAATCACGATGGATTTTATGTTTTACCAATAATTATATTATCTGGTGCAATTGGTGGGATGTTATTTGCAATGATACCAGCAATTTTGAAAACCTATTTTAACACTAATGAAATTTTGGTCAGCTTAATGCTGGTTTATGTTGCAAAATTATTGTTAGATTATTTAGTGGTTGGTCCTTGGAGCAATCCTGAAGGTTTTAATTTTCCAGAAACAAGACAATTTAGTGAGTCTGCAAGAATGCCAATTTTATTTGACGGTTTAAGGATTCATGCTGGAATATTTATTACTCTCATCACTGTATTCTTAAGCTGGCTTATATTGTACAAAACTTATTTAGGTTTTCAAATAAAAGTTTCAGGCTTAAGTTTAAAAACTGCGAAATATGCAGGGTACAAAGGTAAGACAATGATTATTATTGTTTTTATGATAAGTGGAGCATGTGCCGGTCTTGCAGGTGTAGGTGAGATAACAGGACCAATAGGACAATTACATAGAAACATTTCTCCTGATTATGGCTTCACTGCAATAATTGTTGCTTTTTTAGGAAGACTAAATCCAGTTGGAATTATATTTGCATCTTTAATTGTTGCGCTAACTTATTTAGGAGCAGAAACAGCTCAGATATTTTTACAAGTACCAAAATATACAGGTCAAGTTTTTCAAGGAATGATTTTATTTTTCCTTCTTGGGTCTGATTATTTATTATTTTTTAAAATAAAATTTTTAGGTTTAAAAAAAAATGAGCTTTGATTTAAATTTTATAGGTATTTTAATTGGTGCCATCATGGCATCATCGGTTCCTTTAATACTTGCTGCATCTGGGGAATTAATAACAGAAAGATCTGGTGTTTTAAATCTTGGGGTAGAAGGAATGATGATAATTGGAGCAATTTCTGGATTTGCTTTAATGGTAGTGACTGATAATTTATTTTTTGCAGTAGTAGGCTCTATGCTGTCAGGTTTAATTTTATCTCTTATTTTTGGATTACTTACTCAATCACTCCTTACAAATCACGTGGCTACAGGTCTTGCGCTAACTATCTTTGGTATTGGAATGTCAGCAATGATAGGAAAGAATTTTGTTGGAATTCCAGGAAAGGAATTTCCGTTATTATTCCTTAATTTAAAGGAAAGTATTCCTTTTTTGGGTCCCATATTCTTTGGTCATTCAATTATATTATATTTTGCATTTGGATTACCTTTTTTAACAAATTATTTTTTGAAGAAGACTAAAACTGGTTTAATTATCAGAGCCGTTGGGGATTCGCCAACTTCAGCCTCTAATCAAGGAATTAATGTTACATTAGTAAGATACAGTTGCATTCTTTATGGAGGTGCAATGTGTGGATTGGCAGGTGCATACCTGTCATTAATATATACTCCCCAATGGATTGAGAATATGACAGGGGGTAGAGGATGGATTGCACTAGCTTTAGTAGTTTTTGCAACATGGAGTCCGATTAAAGTTCTTATAGGTGCATTAATATTTGGCGGAATTACAATTTTACAATTACATATGCAGGCAGTGGGTTTAAGAATTCCAGTTCAATTATTAAGTGCATTGCCATATATCATGACAATAATAGTTTTAGTTGTAATTTCTCGTGATAGTAGAAAAATAAAACTAAATACACCAACTTCACTGGGACAAATCTTCTATAAGGAAAAGTGATGTTAGCTATTCCAAAATAAATATTTTTTTTTATTAGAATAATGATTAGTTTGTAGTATCACAAATAAAATTTAAAGGGGAATCAAATGTATAAACTATTTTTAAGATGTTTAATTTCTGTATTATTTTTGCTTGGCTTCAGCATAAATGCAAACGCAGAATTTAAAGTTGGCTTTGTTTATGTTGGACCAACTGGAGACCATGGATGGACATACCAACATCATGAAGGAAGAAATGCGGTTGAGGCTTTGGGAATAAAAACTACTTACGTAGAAAGCGTACCTGAAGGTGCAGATGCAGAGAGAGTTATAAGACAATTAGCACAATCTGGTCACGACCTAATCTTTACGACTAGTTTTGGATATATGGATCCAACAAACAAGGTAGCTAAAGATTTTCCAAATGTAAAATTTGAACATGCAACAGGTTACAAAAGAGAGCATTCAAATGTCTCAACATATTCAGCAAGGTTTTATGAAGGTAGAACTTTATTAGGACATATGGCTGGAAAGATGACAAAGACAAATACTATTGGATACATTGCTTCTTTTCCAATTCCTGAGGTTATAAGAGGAATTAATGCAATGACATTAGCCGCTCAAAAAGTAAATCCTGATATTAAGACAAAAATTGTTTGGGTTTTTACTTGGTATGATCCAGGAAAAGAATCTGAAGCAGCTCAAGCTTTGATTGATCAAGGTGCAGATATAATTATGCAACACACTGACAGTACTGCTCCTGTACAAGTTGCTGAAAAAGCAGGAGTTTGGTCTTTTGGTCAAGCAAGTGATATGCAAAGATTTGCTCCAAAATCAATATTAACGTCAATTATTGATGATTGGGCACCTTACTATGTTGAAAGATCAATTGCAGCAAGAGATGGTACTTGGAAACAACAAGATACTTGGCATGGATTAAAAGAAGGAATGGTAGCTATGGCTCCTTATAATTCTGCAATGGGAAGTGATTTAATTAAAGAAGTTGAACAACTTCAAAAAGACTTGGCTTCTGGTAAAGCTCACTCTTTTACAGGTCCAATTTATGATCAAAAAGGAAACATTCTTGTTGCTGAAGGTGCAGTAGCAGACGATGGTATGTTAGCAGGAATGAATGTGTATGTTAAAGGGGTAGAAGGAGATATCCCTCAATAAATACTTATTAGAAAAATTAAAATTAAAGGCCAGCTTAGTCTGGCCTTTTTTTATTTAGAATACTTTTTTTTCAAACCATCAATATTGATTTCATCATAATACTCAGATGGTTGAACAATCCATGGATCATTATCTAATAAAATTGGACAGAAATCAGGTGTAAAAGTGGAAGATTTTTTTTTCCAAAGACATGCTGTTTTAATTTCATTTATATGGTCCTTGACAGGTTCATATTCTTTAAGCCACTCTATACTTTTATTTAAAGTCAGTCCTGTATCTGATAGATCATCTACTAATAATACATTTTTAAAATCTTCGTTAGTTGCAATTGCACTTATATCTCGTGCAAATATTAGCTCCCCTTGTTTATCTTGTACCGTATCACCGGAATAACTTTGAATTACAACATAAGCAGTAGGTAATTTAAAAATTCTAGATAAAATGTCTATAATTGGAGCCGCACCTCTCATGATGCCGACTAATACTGTTGGCTTATATTTTTTTTCAATTTCTAAAGCAAGTTTCTCAACTACGTTTTTATATTCTTCATAAGTAATTATTAATTTATCAGGCATAAAAATTTGGTATCATAAATAAAAATATTAAAAAAGGATAAATATGAAAACTTATTGGATAAGTCTATACTTAGAAATCTCAAGCCAGGATAACTTAAAAAAATACGGAGAAAAGGCTATTCCTATAATTAAAAGTTATGGGGGGAAACCAGTAGTTAGAGGTGGTAAATTAAAGTCATTTAGTGGGCCAAACGTTGTGCGTACTGTAATATGGGAGTTCCCGACTTACAATGATGCTATATCATGCCATGAATCAACTGATTATAAATCTGCTTGGACTCATGCAGAGGATACAACTAAGAGGATAATGTTTATTGTTGAAGGAGTAGAACAAGAACAAAATTGATAAAGTAAAAATTGATTATATAATGATAAATAAAGGAAAATTATGAAAGGTTATGTAGTTTGTGTGTGGGAAAAAATTAATAATGAGGAAAAATTAAATGAATATGCTGTAAAAGCTAAGATTGCTGCAGATAAATACTCAGGGACATTTATAATTAGAGGTGGAAAAAATAGAACCAATGAAGGAATAAACTCTCCTAGAACAACTGTAGTTGAATTTATAGATTATAACACAGCAATAGAATTTTATGACTCACCTGAGTATCAGGAAGCACTTGACGTTATTAAAGGCCATGCTGTAAGACATCATCAAATAGTTGAAGGCACTTAATATTGTATAGGCTCATCGTCTATGGAACGCCATAAATACCAAGTAGCTACGGAACAATATGGAGAAAATCTCTTTTTCAATCGATTTACATAGCTCATCGGCGGTAAATAGCTTTTTTTATAATTGTTTGAAATTGCTCTAAGTAAACCAATATCTTGAACAGGCCATATGTTAGATCTATTGTAAGTAAATAGTAATATCATCTCTGCAGACCATCTGCCTATTTGTCTTAACTCAGATAAATAAAGAATTGCCTCCTCGTCTCCCATTTTTTTTATAACTCTTGGATTAAATGTTTTATTTACAAATTTTTTTGCCAACTCTTTAATTCCTTTAACTTTTTGTCTGCTTAAACCACATTTTTTCAACCTACTTGAGGTAATAGCATTCACTACTTTTGGATTTATCTTTCCTCTACATTCTTTTTTGAACTTTAAAAATACAGAATTTGCTGCAGCGACACTTATCTGTTGTCCAATTATACTTTTACATAAAGATAAAAAAATATCTTTTCTTGTTGTTAAGGTTTTATCTTTATATTGAGAAATAAGTTTCTTCATTATCTTATCCTTAGAAAGATATTTTACTGCCTTTGACCAATATATCGGAGGTTTACTCATTTTTAAAAATTAAGTTTGGTTTTTTCAGATAGATTTCTCTTCTAAATATAATTAATGAAGATAACACTACAAGTAATGAACCCAATAAAGTTTTATAAGATGGTATTTCATTCCAAATAAAATAACCAAATACAATTGCAAACACTAAGCTTAAATACTTAAGTGGAGTAACTAAAGAAACCTCTGAAAGTTTGTAGGATTGTCCAAGTAGTAAATTAGCAATACCTCCAAGCAAACCAATCATGCACAAAAGAATAAAATCTATTAATGTAGGCATTACCCATCCAAATGGAATTGTAAACAAACCTAAAATAGATATCGCTACTGAAAAATAAAAAGAGATAAGCCAAACTGGTTCGGATGTAGATAACTGTCTGATAGCAATTGCAACATATGACATTCCTAAACAAAAAATTATTGGGTAAATATAATAAAAATTTAAATTCGAAATACCAGGTTGTGTAATAATTATTACACCTATAAAACCGATCAAAACTGCTAACCAACGATATTTACCAATTTTTTCTGACAAAAAATAAATTGATAAAATTGTTGCAAAAATTGGTGCTGCAAAAGAAATACCTACTACAGTTGCCAGTGGTAAATTCCTTAGTGCAATAAATACTGATACTATTGCCATTAATCCTGCAGCGCATCTAAAGAAATGTAATTTAGGTCGATCTGTTTTATAAAAATTTGTGTAGTTTTCTTTTGGTATTAAAAAAAATATAGGTATTAGTCCGCAAATTCCTCTAAAAAAAAGAACTTCACCAACAGGATAATTCTCAGACCACTTTACAAGCACATCCATCATTGAAAATGCACACACAGACAGAAACATGTACAAAAAGCCTAATTGATTTCTAGATAACATGGAATAGATTATATTATTATTATAACATTAATCTATGGAAATAGCAGTTTTAGCTTTGGGATGTTTCTGGGGTCCAGAAAAAAAATATGGACAATTAGATGGCATCTACAGAACAGAGGTTGGATATTGTGGAGGAAACAGTCCTAATACAAACTATAGAGAAGTTTGTACAGGAACAACTAATCATGCGGAAGCTGTAAAATTAGAATTTGATCCTAAAGTTATTACATACGAACAAATAATTAAGAGATTTTTTGAATTTCATGATCCAACTACACTAAACTCTCAAGGTCCTGATTTTGGAACACAATACAGAAGCGAGATCTTCTACCTTAATGAAGAACAAAAAAATATTGCCCAAAAAGTAATAGACGAAGAAAATTTAAAGTTATCTGGAAAAGTTGTAACTAAGCTATCTGAATTGAAAAATTACTGCACCGCTGAAGAGTATCATCAGAAGTATCTAGAAAAAAGATAGAATGTCACTTGTTACATCAGATTGGTTAGAAAATAATTTAAGTGACGTCAAAATAATTGACTGCTCATGGCATATGCCAGGAATTGATAGAAATCCTAAAGAGGAGTACTCTAAAAATCATATTCCTGGTGCAATTTTTTTTGACTTAGACAAGAATTCAGATCAAGATACAGATTTACCTCACATGCTTCCTGCAAAAGAGAAATGGGAAGAGATAGTATCTTCAATGGGCATATCAAATACCGATAGAATTGTAATTTATGATAACTCTGATGTTCTAAGTTCATGCAGAGGTTGGTACAATTTTATTTATTTTGGCCATGATAAACACTTAGTAAGTGTTTTAAATGGTGGTTTAAAAAAATGGTTAATTGAAAATAGGAAAACAACAAGTGAAAAGACAATTTTAAATAACTCAACCTACAGAGCAACAGAAGACAAAAATCTGGTAAAAAGTATTCATGAAATAAATGAAAACATTGAACAAAAAAATTTTACAATAATCGACGCAAGAAGTAAGGAAAGATTTAATGGAAGTGTTCCAGATCCCAGAAAAAATGTGAGAAGTGGATCTATTCCAAACTCTGTATGTCTTCCATTTAAAGAAATTATAAATAGCTCAGACAACACTTTTAAAGATGTAAGTGAGATCTCAAAAAAGTTTAGCGAAATTATTGATTTAAATGATGATAAAAGAGTTTTTTCATGTGGATCTGGTATAACAGCATGTGTTTTAGGTCTTGCATATTCCCTAGTAAATAATACATATTCTCCTACAGTTTATGATGGTTCATGGGCTGAATATGGAAGAATCTAAAAATGAAAAGATCTACTAAAATAACATCAATAATAGTAATTTTTTTTCTAATTATTGCAGGTGTTATCATTGCTCGTACAATGATTGGAAATCATTTTAAAAAAAAATTTAGCAAAAGACCACCGCCTGGTATTATAGTTAAAACAGTTGAACAAAGAAAATTTCAAAATATCATTGAAACCTTTGGAACAGCTGTTCCAATTAAAACACAGTCATACAATATTGAAAAATACGAAATTTTAGAAGAAATCAAATATAATACCAAAGTTAAGTCTGGTGATGTTATCGCAAAATTAAAAAATAGAACTATAGTAGCACCTTTCGATGGAGTAATTGGTAAAAGAAACTTTTCTGATGATATTAATGTTTCGGAAAGTTCTGTTGTAATTGATATCGAGGACGCTTCATCTTTATTTATTGATGTTGATGTTCCAGAGGTATTCGCGCCATTCATAAAAAAAGGACTTGGTGTTGATGTAAAATTTTCTGGTAATAAGGAAAAAACTTATAACGGAATAGTAGACTCTTTAGCTAGCAAAATTGATGTTAGCAATAGATCTTTAAGACTTAGAGTTAAAATGCAAAATTCAAATTCTGAGATTTTGCCTGGTGCTTTAATGGAAGTCACAATAAAATATAATGAGAGAGTTTCGTTAGGAATACCAGATACAAGTGTAATCTTAGAAGGTAACAAGGTTTATATTTATAAAGTAGACAACGAGAATGTAACTAAAAGAGTTGAGGTCTTAGTCGGTAACAGAAATAAAGGTTTTCTTGAAGTAGAGTCTGGTTTAAACGAGGGTGATATAGTTGTTGCTGAAGGATTAAAAAAAGTAAGACCCAATGGAAAAATTAAACCTATAAAAGATGGGGAAAAAAAAGTAAGTCTAGTTGGGGAAAAAAAGAAAATAAAAGTAAATAATTAAATGTATTTAACTGATGTTAGTATTAGAAGACCTGCATTGTCATGGGTACTATCCTTAATATTAGTAGTCTTTGGAACTTTTGTTTTTTCAAAATTACCTGTGAGAGAACTCCCCTCTGGTCTGCAACCCCCTGTGGTTCAAGTTCAAGTGAAATATGCTTCAGCTTCAGCTCCTATTGTTGATGAAGAGGTAACACAAGTAATAGAGGAGGTTATCGGTGGTGCAGAGGGAATAAAAAATATAGATGCTAAATCAGAAAATGGAAAAAGTACTATAAATATCGAATTTGATACTGATATTGACCTTGATAATGCGGCAAACGATGTAAGAGAGAGAGTTGCAAGGATTGTCGGAAGATTGCCAGCTGAGTCTGAGGCCCCAAGAATACTCAAACAATCTGCGGGTTTTACAACTACGATGTGGCTTGCCTTATCCTCAGAAACCTGGAGCGATCTTGAGCTTGGAGATTATGCGGAGCGATATTTAGTTGATCAGTTTTCTAGCATTAAAAATGTCGGCCGAATAAGAACAGGTGGTCTTAGGGAACAGAGTATAAGAGTATGGATAGATCCAATCAAATTAGCTGCAAATAATTTAACTATTCAAGAAGTAGAAAGATCTTTAAGAAATGAAAATGTTCGATTACCTGCAGGCACACTTGAAGCTGAAAATATAGATTTAACGATCAATATTGATAAATCATACAATGACTTAGAAAAACTTAAGGGGCTACCAATTAAGAAGGCTAAAGACAACATAGTAAGACTGTCGGATATTGCAAATTTAGAATTAGGTCCTGTCACAGAGAAAGTTTTATTTAGAGCTCAAAGTAAAGGAGCGCTAAATTTAAAAACCATGGGTATAGGAATTTATGCGAGAAGTGGGGCTTCAACTGTTGAACTATCAAAAGATGTTGAAAAAAAAATCAAAGAAATAAGAAAAACATTACCTGGAGATTTAAATTTGGAAATAGCTTTTAATAGGGCTACTTATATTGGTGAAGCAATAAATGAAGTTTATAAAACCTTAGCTATAGCCTTTATACTTGTTGTAATAATAATTTATTTATTCTTAGGAAATTTAAAAGCAGTTATTGTTCCTGCAATAGCTTTACCTGTAAGTCTAATTGCAACATTCTTAGGATTATACATATTTGATTTATCGATTAATATATTTGTCTTATTAAGTTTTATATTGGCAATTGGTATTATAACTGATGATTCAGTCATTATGACCGATGCGATATATAGAAGAATTGAAAATGGTGAGACACCGCTTGTAGCAGCATATAAAGGCTCAAAACAAATTACATTTGCTATTATAGCAACGACTCTTATTTTGGTTGCAGTATTTTTACCTTTAATTTTTATTGAAGGTATTGCTGGTACTTTATTTAAAGAAACTGCAATAGCATTATCATTTGCAATAGTAGTATCATCATTTGTTGCTCTAACACTTTCACCAATGCTAGGTAGTAAATTTCTTGATAAAAAGAAAAAGTCTAATTTCTTGACAAGAGGATTTGATAAATTTTTTCAAGGCTTTTTAAAATTTTACACTGAAACATTAGGATTTTGGATGAACAAAAAGAAAACAATAATAACATTCATAATTATTATCATAGTTGCTTCTGGGGGTTTATATAACTATACAAAAAAAGAATTGTTACCATTGGAAGATCGTGGAGTTTACTTAGTTATAGGATTCACTGATGAGGGAAGTTCATTCCAATATACTCAAAAAAGAGCGGAGGATGTTGAAAAAAGACTAATTCCACTGCTTGATGGCGATAATAGTCCATACAATAGATTTTTAATGATAGTTCCAGGTTTTGGCTCAGAAAATAGCTTTTTAATAATCTCACTTTTAGACAATTGGAAAAATAGAAAACAGAACTCTCAAACAATAATGAGACAGGCAATTGGAAAAATAGTTACAGTACCTCAAACACTAGCTTTTCCGATTTCTCCTCAGTCCATAAGAGTTTCTAGTTACAATAAGCCTGTTCAAATGGTTATTTATGGAAATACTTATGAAGAGCTAGAACAAATACAGTCTCAAGTTATTAGAATGTTAAGAAAGAATAGAAATTTATCAAGACTTGAGTCGGACTACACCAGAAATAAACCTGAAGTAAATATAAAAATTAATAAAAATAAAGCAAAAGACTTAGGGATATCAACTGAAGCAATTGGTCAAACTTTAGAAACTTTGTATGGGGGTAAAACGGTCACAAAATTTAATAAACTTGGAAAAGAATACCCAATTATTTTACAACAATATTTAGAAGATAGAAAAAACAAAGAAAGTTTGAGTAAAATATTTGTGCGATCGGAAAAAACCGGAAATTTAGTTTCTCTCTCTAATCTTGTTGAGTTTAAAGAAAAAGGAACAGCAAGTAAGTTATCTAGATATAATAGACAACGTGCTGTTACAATATCTGCCAACTTAAGTGAAGGTTATACCTTAACTGAAGCAATTAAATATTTAGAGGAAACGATGGCTAATGTTGCTCCGGATAAGCAAATTACCTGGAAAGGAAAGTCTGAGGAATTAAAAGAAACAAGTAATGAACTTTATATTATATTTGCTTTAGCATTGTTGACTGCTTATCTTGTAATGTCAGCTACTTTTAATTCGTTTATCCACCCATTTATAATTATATTAACTGTTCCTCTTGCAGTATTTGGAGGGTTAATATTTATTCTATTCTTAAATTCATCAATAAATATATTTTCACAAATAGCCTTGGTAATACTCATTGGTATTTCAACAAAAAATAGTATTCTTATAGTTGATTATGCAAATCAATTAAGAACTAAAGGTAAAGAAATTGAAAAAGCAGTAAAAGAAGCCTGCAGTTTAAGATTTAGACCAATTATAATGACATCCCTAAGTACAATGATTGCGATGTTGCCTTTAGTTATTGGGAATATTGGCCCAGGGGCTGGAGAAGGTTCGAGACTTGCTGTAGGTGCAACTATACTTGGTGGAATGATAATTTCTACCTTCTTTACTTTATATGTAACTCCGACGATGTATTTAACTTTAGCGAAAAATACGAAGAGAATTGATGCAGTTGATATAGAGCTTAAAAAACAATTAAACTAAAATATAATATATTTTTTAGTAGTAAGTGATTTTCGACAATTGTTAAGCTGTGCCTTGTATTTCTTGGACTGATTTTCAACTTTTTTTGCTAAAAGAATAATTTTTTGATTCTTTTTATAATTTTTGTAATTTCCCCAGCCCTCATGATAAGCAACATATTGTTTAAAAGCATCATTTTTTGGGATTTTTAGGATCTTTTCTGTTTTGTTTGTATACCAACCAATAAAATCTACACTATCTCTAAATCTTGTCCTAGTTGCATACTTGTTTCCTGTTTCCTCTTTGTATTGCTTCCAGGTTCCTCTAATTGCTTGAGAATAACCAAAAGAACTTGACGGTCTTTTATAAGGAATAACTTTAAATAATTTTTGTCTAGGTGGTTTTGCCAACCAATCAAAATCTGACTCCATTTTAATTATAGCAAGTTGCAAATTAATAGGAGTGCCCCATTTTTCTTCAGTTTTTTTGGCATGTTTATACCAAAGATATCTTTCTGAAAAAATTGAACAGCCATCAGCAGTATTTTTGGGAATTGAGGAGCAAGCAGAAAATATAAAAAAGATTAAAAATAAATATATATTTTTGTTTCGAATCATTTTTAATATTATCTATTTTTTTTTCTCCAAATCCAAGGATATTCGAATTGCATTTGCCATAAACCCAAGGAAAATTTTTTTGCATAAATCTGGTGTTTTCTAAATTTTCCATTTGAATATTTAGGATAATCAAATGCATAACCATTTTTAACCATAAAAACTGAGAGACTTTTACTTTTTACAAAACATTCTCCAATTAATCTACTATATTGATCTTTATTTTTTTCTATTCGACAATTGACAATCTGATTTCCAATTTTTTCAACAAGTTTTTCTTTGGATAGCTTTCCACATGGAATTTTGACATTATTTAGAACACATAATTGTTTTTTTCCAAAAAAATAGCTTTCAGGGGCATCAATTCCACTAAAACGAATTTTCTTATTGTTAATTTTGAGTGTATCGCCATCTATAATTTTTGCCTTGCCAGAAATTAAAAAATAATTATGGTCTGAAGAAACTGAGGGAATATTATTAAATAAGAGAAAAAAAAAACTAATTAAAATCAGTTTTTGCTTTTTCATTTAATTCGTCCATTTTTTTTCGTAGATCTTCATCTGAGATGTTTTTTTCCTTCAAATCCTCTTTAATTTTTCGAAAAACATCTTGATCTCCTGCTTCAGCAAAATCTGCTTTTATTACTGATTGAATGTACTCTTTTTCTTGATCTGAATTAAAACTTAATATTTGAGATACCCATTCTCCCAAATATTTATTTCGTCTAGCACTAACTTTGAATTGAAGCTCTTGATCATGAGCAAATTTCTTTTCAAAACTTTTTTTTCTATCTTCAAATGAACTCATTTCAACAAATTAAAAAGATTTAGCTTTATGTCAATCTAATTTAATTTATATTTATGGTAAATTTATGAATAATTTAATACTTGTTAGACACGGACAAAGTGAATGGAACCTTGAAAATCGTTTTACTGGCTGGGTTGATGTGGGTTTAGCTGCTAAGGGCAAGCTTGAAGCTTGTAAGGCAGGAGAATTAATTAAGGAATTAAACCTTGAATTATCCTATTTTTATACATCCTTGCAGACAAGATCGATTGAGACACTAAATTTAATACTCAATACAATGAGAATTAAAGATCAAGATGTTGTTAATGCTTGGGAATTAAACGAGAGGCACTATGGTGCTTTAACAGGTTTAAATAAAGACGAAATGAAAAAACTTTATGGAGAGGAAAAAATTCATACTTTTAGAAGATCTTGGGATCACCCACCAGAGCCACTTAAAAAAACAAGCCCATATCATCCTTTGAATATTGATATATATAAAAATGTTCCGAAAGATAAAATTCCAGATACAGAATCTTTAAAAAATACTTATGAAAGAGTAATACCTTTTTACAAAAAAAATATTGAACATAAATTAGATAAAAACATTATTGTATCAGCTCATGGAAATTCAATCAGATCATTATGCAAATACTTATTTAATTTAGATAATAAAAAGATTTCGAGCTTAGAAATACCAACTGGTAATCCTTTATTGATTGAAACTGAAAAAGGAAAGATTAAACACGCAAGATATTTAGATAAAGATAGAGCAAAAGATCTTTTAGTTTTCTAAATA
The DNA here is from genome assembly GCA_014653665.1 of Pelagibacterales bacterium SAG-MED34. Lineage (GTDB taxonomy): Bacteria > Pseudomonadota > Alphaproteobacteria > Pelagibacterales > Pelagibacteraceae > Pelagibacter. The sequence continues at coordinate 16,403 of JACWEE010000008.1, forward strand.
AATAATTTTTCGTATATTTCAAAATCAGTTAAATGCTTGAATTCACCTTTATGCTCATAACCGTAAAGTTTGCTTTCTCTCAAAAGCGCATCCCATATTTCAGATATAGGAAAATAATTTAATTGTTTATGAGATATTAAGTCCTTATTAAATATTTGACATCCAGTATATTTAAAATTATTTATTTTTTCCTTTAGAAGGATATTTTTTTTTATCTCAAAATCTCCATTAAATCTTTTATCAAAACATGTAGAGTTATTTACAATTAATAAAATGTTTTTCATTTTTCTTTCAAAGTAAATTTTTTCCATTGCATCAATTGAGTTGATATAACTATCATTCCAAATTGTATCTGGATTGATTACTAGAACATCGTCCTCATTAGATTTATTTATAAGATTTAGAGTACCACCTCCTGTTCCTAAGATTGTCTCACCGTCATCTACAATTTCAATATTTAATGGGAAATTTTTACTATCAATAAAATCTATGATCTTTTCTTTTAAATAGAAAACATTAATTTTAATTTTTTCAATTTTTATTTTTATAAGAAAATTAATTGTATTTTCTAATAAGGTTTCATTTTTATAAACTATTAATGGCTTAGGCAAACTGTCTGTTATCGGTTGTACTCTCTTTCCAAATCCAGCGCAGAGTATTAGGGCAGTTTTAATTTTCATAAGACTTTCTAATTTTTCTATCAAAGTTTTTACTTAAAAGGTACTTTAAGTCTTTGAATATTGGATTATTCAGAGTTCTGTAATCGATTAACTCCCATGCATGAGGTATAAGTTTAAGATATTTATTTTTTTTATCTCTTTCAGATAATCTAGTAAATATGCCAATTATTTTTAAATTCCTTAAGACAGATAAGATCTCAAAATCATTTTTGAACTTTTTAAGATTTAATTGTTTATTTTTTTTTATGAATTCATCAAAAATATATTTTTTAGTCTTAATGTCTGTTTTAAACCTGACATCATCGATAAGAGAAGCTAAATCATATGCAATATTACCATAGACAGCATCTTGACTATCTATTAGCCCTAAACCTTTTTTAGTTATCATTAAATTAGATATATGAAAATCTCGATGTACAAAAACTTTATTTTTATAATAGATATTGTTTAGTAATTTTTTAAATATCTTATTAAATTTAATTTTTAAAATTCTACTTTTTCTTCTTTTAACATATTTTGGTAAATACCAGTCTAAAAATAAATTAGACTCATCTAATAATTTTTTTAATGAATAATCTGGCACTTTATAGTTAGTTTTCAAAAATGTTTTTTGATATTTGGTTTTTATATTTTTGATACTGATTAATAAATTTATAATTTTTTTATAGTAAATTTTTTTATTTATTGATTTTTTTTGAAATTTTTTAAAAACGGTTAAATCACCAAAATCTTCAATCTCAATATAATTATTTTTATAATTCTGGGATATTAATCTTGGGGCTAAAATATTTTTTTTAATTAATATTTTATTAATAGCATCGTATTCTAACAAATTACTTTTTTTGTTTTTTACACAATGAACAAGAATATTTTTTTTTCCTCTATAAAAATTTCTAAATGATGCATCTCCAGTTAGTTTTTTTAATTTATTTAAATTCATTAATTATTTTTTTGTTTTTTGAAATTATTGTAAGATAACGCTCAGTATAGCTTTCATTATATTTAAAGATTAAGCTAATACTATTTTTTATTTTAAGTTTTTTTATAATTTCTGGCCATTCAACTAGGGTTATCTGTTTTTTTAAATTTTCTTGGATACCTAAATTATTAAGCTCCTTTTCATTTTTAATTCTATATAGATCGTAGTGTTTTATTAAAATTTTTTTTATCTGATACTCATTAGTAATATTAAAAGTAGGACTAGGAACTTCTGATATTGCCTGTCTATTAATTCTTTGAAGAGAATTAATAATATATTTAGTGAAGGTAGTTTTTCCTACACCTAGATTGCCAGTTAAAAGTATGAAATCTCCTAAATTAATAAGCTTAGAAAGTCTTTCAGCTACAAGTCTAGTATCTTTTTCTTTAGAAATATTAATTTTGCCACTTCTAGTAGCGATAAGCATGAGGCTTGTATGGTCCCTCTGGTGTTACACTTATATAGTCAGCTTGCTCTTTTGATAGTGGCGTTAATTTTGCGCCGACTTTATCTAAGTGAAGCCTTGCAACCTTTTCATCTAAGTGTTTAGGAAGCACATAAACTTTATTTTCATAGTTATCTGAATTATTCCAAAGCTCAATTTGAGCAATAACCTGATTGGTAAATGATGCACTCATAACAAAACTTGGGTGACCAGTTCCACAACCTAAATTTACAAGTCTTCCTTCAGCTAACAAAATTAATCTTTTGTCGTCTGGGAATGTGATTTCATGAACTTGAGGTTTTACTTCATCCCATTTATAATTTTTCAAAGCCTCGACTTGAATTTCGTTATCGAAGTGTCCAATATTACATAGAATAGATCTATCTTTCATAGCTCTCATATGATCTGCTGTTACTACATCCTTATTCCCAGTTGCAGTTACAACAATATCTGCTTGACCAATCACTTCATCCATTAAAACTACTTCGTAACCTTCCATAGCAGCTTGCAATGCACAAATCGGATCAGTTTCAGTTACTAAAACTCTTGCTCCACTTTGTCTTAAAGATGCTGCGCTACCTTTTCCAACATCACCAAACCCTGCAACGATTGCAACTTTTCCTGACATCATTACATCAGTAGCTCTTTTAATTCCATCAACTAGACTTTCCCTACATCCATATAAGTTATCAAATTTTGATTTTGTAACTGAATCGTTTACATTAATCGCTGGCACTAATAATTGTCCTTGTTCTTCCATTTTTTTAAGTGCTAGAACTCCTGTTGTTGTTTCTTCACTTAAACCTTTTATGCCTTTTAATAAATCTTTATAATCTTTATGCATTAGAGCAGTAAGATCTCCACCATCATCTAAAATCATGTTAGGGATCCAATCTTTTTTACCCTCAATAGTCTGTTTAACACACCACCAGTATTCTTCCTCTGTCTCGCCTTTCCAAGCAAATACTGGGATACCAGCTTTTGCAATTGCTGCTGCTGCATGATCTTGTGTTGAAAATATATTGCATGAGGACCATCTACATTCTGCACCTAAGTCTACCAAAGTTTCAATTAAAACTGCCGTTTGAATTGTCATATGAAGACAACCCAAAATTCTTGCACCTTTAAGAGGGTTTTTGCCCTTGTACTCGGCTCTTACTGCCATTAATCCTGGCATTTCAGTCTCTGCTAAGGAGATTTCTTTTCTTCCAAATTCTGCTTCGTTAATATCTTTTACTTTATAATCAGTCATAAGCTAGGGCTTGTAGCAACTTTATTTGTATTAATCAACTTTTCATTGGGTCGCCGGAAAAATAATTTCAACTTTAGCACCTCTCTGTTTATTATTTTCAGCTTTAATTTGTCCATTATGTAATTCAACCAAGTTTTTCACTATATTTAGCCCTAAACCAGAGTGTTCTCCAAAATTCTCAGGTCTATTGCTATAAAATCTATTGAAAATTTTAGCAGTATCCTTCTCGTTAAAACCGGTCCCCTCGTCAATTACGACAAGTCTTAGCTTACCATCTTTGTCTTTGCTAACCTCTACTATGATTTCTTGATTCTCATCACTAAAAGAAATTGAATTTTCAAGCAGATTTGCAATAATTTGTTCTATTCTATTATTAATACCAAGTATAAAATAATTTTCAGATCCATTAGATTTTAATCTTATTTGTATTTTTCTCTTGGAATTATAAATATTATTAAAATCGTCAACTACAGATTTTGCAATATCCTTAATGTCAATTTTTTGCATTGTTTCTGTTGAAATTACTGCCTCATCTTTCAGCATTTGAGAATAATCAGTAATTAATCTTTCTATTCTTTCAACATCATGAGAGACGATATTAATTAATTTTTCTCTTTTAGTTTTATCTTCTGTTTCTGAAATTATCTCAGACGCACTTTTCAATGAAGCAAGGGGATTTCTAATTTCATGAAGAAGGTCTGTTGAATAATTTTCAGCAGTTGCAATTCTTTTATTTAATTCACTAGTCATTTCATCAAGAGATTTTGATAATATTCCCAATTCATCGTTTCTTGTCTTAACCCTTTCTATATCTGTTTTTTCGTTACTTTTGTTTTTTATGATTTTTGTATAAGTAACTAAATTTTTAATGGGTTTTAAAAAATATCTATTTAAGACATATGAAAAAATAATGATAACCAAAAGTACAACAAGAGCTGTTCTAATAATAAAGTTCTCTCTCTCTTCAATTTGAGCAATTATATTATCAGCATTTTCAGATATAAGAATATAACCCTGATTATTTAAATTATTAATACTCTTAATACTAAAAACAAAAAACTGTCCTTGGATTTGTTTTAAATTGGTTAAAGATTTTTCAGATCCTGATAAATAATATTTATTAAGATCGGTATCAAAAATAGTTTCATTTTTATTTTCTTGATTATTAAAATTTTTCTCATTTGATTCTTTACTTAATTCTTCAATTAATAACGTTGAGGATGGAATAGATCTTGTATCGCCAATCCAATTTAATTTATCGTCAAAAAATATTACTCTATCTAGTTTTTCAAAGTATGGAAATCGAGATTTTTTGGAAAATAAAAATTCGCTTATTCCATACTCATTTAATTTTATATTTGATTTTTCAAGATTTAATATTGTTTGAGTTATTATATTTGTGTGATTTTTTTGTTTCTCATTAATCAAATTTTTTTTAATAGCACCTAAGTAAAAGAAAGTTATTATTATTATAAATATGAAGACTACTAGATTAATAAATAAGAATTTCTGTAATATAGACAGATTTTTTAGTATTTTTCCCATAATTATTATTTAACATTCCATCTATATCCACTTCCATATCTTGTTTCAATTGCTGAAAAATCACTATCTACCTTTTTGAATTTTTTTCTTATTCTTTTAACATGACTATCAATAGTCCTATCTTCTATATCTGTATCTTCTCGATAAGCTACATCCATCAGCAAAGCTCTTTCTTTGATCATGCCTGGTCTTTTTGCTAGCTCCTCAACAATTTTAAATTCTGTGGTAGTCAGTTTATCGGGCAGTTGTTTGCCATCCCATTCACATTCGAGTTGAGAAGGATCTAGTTTTAACTTACCATGAGAAATTACATTTTTATTTTCTTCAATGTTGATATCCTTATCTTTTTTTCTTAACTGAACCTTAATTCTTTCAACTAAAACTTTGGTTGAGAATCCACCAGTTTTACCAACGAAGTCATCTGCACCGAGTTTTAAACCACTAACCTCATCTGTTACTTCATCTTTAGAAGTTAAAAATATAACAGGCATAGAAGTTTTTTTTCTAAGTTTTCTTAAAAGTTCTTCACCATCCATTCTTGGCATTTTGATATCGATAACAGCAAGATCAGGTGGGGTTCTTGATAATCCAACAAGAGCATTTTCACCATCAATATATGTTTGAACTTTAAAACCTTCTTTTTCCAAAGCCATCTGGACAGATGTTAATAAATTTCGATCATCGTCTACTAACGCAATTGTTTGTGACATAAATTAGGATAAAAATACTAAATTGTTCATATTAGGGCAATTATTTGTTTTCAATTAAGTTCACCCCAATTTTCTCCAATATTCACATCTACTAAAAGAGGTATTGAAAATGAGTGAAGTTCACTATCTTTTACACTCAACATCAAATCCTTAATTAATTTAGTGCTTTTTTTGGTTTCTTTTGAGCTTTCCTCAAAAATTAACTCATCATGTATTTGTAACAACATTTTTAGACTATTATTTTTATTGTTAGAGATTTCTTTGTTTATCCTGATCATTGCTAATCTCATTATCTCTGATGCTGACCCTTGAATTGGAGCATTTATCGCTGCCCTTTCCTGAAAATTTCTTACATTAAAATTCTTATCATTAATTCCAGTGAGATGTGTTTTTCTTCCAAATATATTGCTTACATAGCCACTTTTTCTACAGAAATTCACAGTTGTTTTCATATAATCTTTGATTTCTGGAAATTTTTTAAAATAAGAATTTAAAAATTCTTCTGCTTCATTGTTTGAAACATTGATTTGTTTAGCTAAACCATATTGTGAAATACCATAAATTATTCCAAAGTTTATTGCTTTTGCTTTTCTTCTTGTTTCTGAATCAATTTTATTAATTTCTTTTCCAAAAACCTGGCTCGCAGTTAAAGTATGTATATCCTCATTATTTAAAAATGCCTTTTTTAGTTGTTTTACATCTGCTAGATCGGCCAAAATTCTCATTTCAACTTGATTGTAGTCTGCTGAAATCAATTTGTTGTTTTTCTCAGAAACAAAGGCTTTTCTTATATCCTTACCGTCATCTGATTTTATCGGAATATTTTGTAAATTTGGGTCACTAGATGCAAGCCTGCCAGTTGTAGTAGCTGCTAACAGAAAAGATGTGTGTACTCTTTTAGTATTTTGATTAATATATTCTGGCAATGCATCAGAGTATGTATTTTTAAGTTTACTGATTTGTCTCCATTCTAAGATGAGTTTTGGAAATTCATAACCCTTAAAAGCTAAATCTTCTAAAACTGAAGCACTGGTGGCAAAACTTCCTTTTTTAGTTTTTTTTAAAGCCGCAATTTTTAAATCATTATACATTATTTCACCAAGTTGCTTAGTTGATCCAATATTAAATATTTTTTTTGAAATCTTAAAAATAGATTTTTCTAATTTTTGGATTTTAGTTGAAAATTTTGAAGACAGTTTATTTAGTGAAGATTTATCAAGCTTAATACCTTTTATCTCCATCTCTGCTAGTATTTTTATTAGTGGTTTTTCAAATAACTCATAAATATTTAATAATTTTTCTGCTTTTAATGATTTTGAAAAAATTTTGTACAATCTAAATGTAATATCTGCATCTTCAGCTGCGTAATCTTTAGCTTCAGATATATCCACTTCAGAAAAATTAAGTTGTTTTTTTCCCGTCCCAACTAAATCTTTAAATTTTATAGTTTTATGACCTAGATGGATCTCTGAAAGAGTATCCATATTATGCCTATTTTTACCAGCATCTAGTGTATAAGACATAAGCATAGTATCTTCCATGGAATTTAAGGTTATTCCTCGGTGATAAAAGACAATGAAATCAAACTTAATATTTTGTCCTACTTTTTTAATACTCTCATCCTCTAAATAATTCTTTAAAACGCTTAAAACTTTTTTTTCATTAAGATTATTTCCACTGACGTGATTTAATGGGATATAACATGCATTTCCAATTCTGTTAGAGATTGAAATGCCTACTAACTTTGCTGTGTGAGGGTCTAATGATGTTGTTTCAGTATCTATAGCAAATTCACCTATTTCCTCAGATTTTTTCATCCAATCCTCAATCTCTTTCTCATTTTTTATTAATTCATAATTTTTTTTCTTAATTTCAGCTGTTTTTTCTGAATTTTTATCAATCTCTTTGGTTCCAGGATTATTTGTTCCCCCATACTTTGAGATGGCAGAACTTAATAGTCTATTAAATTCCATTTCTCTTAGAAAAGTATAAAGCTTTTCTTGATCAACACTTTTCAATTTGAATTCTTCAATTTTATTTTTTACAGGTACATCTTTTTTTAATGTAACGAGTTTTTTACTAATGATTGCTTCGTCCTTGTTATTTATTAAAGTTTCTCTTCTTTTATTTTGTTTTATTTTTGATGCATTTTTTAATAAATTTTCTAAAGTTCCATATTGATTTATCAATTCAGCAGCAGTTTTAACTCCTATTCCAGGTACACCAGGTACGTTATCTGTGCTATCACCAGCTAAAGATTGGACATCTATTACTTTTTCTGGAGTAACTCCAAATTTATTATGAACATCATCTTGATTTATAAATTTGTTCTTCATTGGATCATAAATTCTTACTCCCTTTTTATAAAGCTGCATTAAATCTTTGTCCGAAGAAACAATTGTTACCTTTGCACCTAAGTCTAAAATTTTCTCTACATAAGTTGCAATTAAATCATCTGCTTCATAATTAATTAATTCAATTGAAGGTAAATTAAAGGCTTTTACAGATTGTCTGATGTATTCAAATTGGGGAATTAGATCGTCAGGTGCTTCAGATCTATTTCCTTTATACTCTGAATATATTTCATTTCTAAAATTTTTTCTTGCTGAATCAAATATTACAGCAAAGTGTGTTGGTTTTTCTAAATTATCATCCGATTTAGAATCCTCTAATAATTTAAAAAGCATGTTGCAAAAACCGCTGACAGCACCAACTGGTAATCCATCACTTTTTCTAGTTAAAGGAGGAAGAGCATAATATGCTCTAAAAATGTATCCCGAACCATCTATTAAGTAAAAATGGTCACTTTTTTTAATTTTCTCCATAATGTAATGATATCTTAATTTTTATAAATGTAATAAATGTATGCCTTCATATGAATAAAAAAAACGTTTTAACTGTTAAAAACTTGAATAAAGTTTATTCAAAAAATGGTTCGAAACAAACCCATGCACTTAATAATTTAAACTTAGAGGTGAAAGAAGGTGAAATTTTTGGTCTATTAGGACCAAATGGGGCTGGAAAGAGTACATTTATAAACATATTAGGTGGATCAGTTGTAAAAACTGGTGGTGAAGTAAATGTTTGGGGATTTAACTTAGATAAAAACCCTAGACAAGTTAGAGCCTCTATTGGGATTGTTCCACAAGAAGTAAACTTTGATCCATTTTTTAGTCCCAGAAAACTTTTAGAGCTTCAAGCAGGTCTATATGGAATTAGAGAAAAAGACAGAATTACAGATACTATATTGAATTTGGTATCATTAGAGGAACAAGCTGACAGTTATGCTAGAGCCTTATCTGGTGGTATGAAGAGGAGATTACTTGTAGCAAAAGCGATGGTGCATCAACCTCCAATTATAATTTTGGACGAGCCTACTGCAGGAGTTGACGTGGAGCTTAGAAATACATTGTGGGAAAATGTGAAATCTTTGAACAAACAAGGAGTAACAACAATACTAACAACTCATTACCTTGAGGAAGCGGAAAAAATGTGTGATAGGATTGGTATTCTAAGTGGAGGAAAATTAGTTGCTTTGGATACGACTAAAAATCTTTTAGAAAGAATTCAAACAAAAATTGTGTATGTCACCACAGATAAAAAAACTAATATTCAAGATAACACTTTTGAATCTTTAAAAATTATATCAAATGACGAAAACAAGTTAGTTTTATCATATGAGAAGAGTAAACTAAGCATAGACTCAATAATTTCAGAAATTAAAAAACAAGATATAAAAATACAAGATATTTCAACTGATGATGGGGATCTTGAAGATGTATTTTTAAGACTTACAAAAAATTAAATTATCTAGGAGATCTTTTAGACAGTATTCTCTGAAGAGTTCTTCTATGCATTTTTAGTCTTCTTGCAGTTTCAGAGACATTTCTGTTACATAACTCAAAAACTCTATGAATGTGCTCCCATTTTACTCTATCCGCTGACATTGGATTTTCAGGTGGGGCTGGTTTTTGATTTGGATCAGCTAAAAGTGCTTTTTCAACATCATCTGCATCTGCAGGCTTAGCAATATAATCAATTGCTCCCTCTTTAATTGCAGCAACTGCTGTTGGAATATTACCATATCCAGTTAACATTATAATTCTACTTTTTAGATTTCCCTTTTGAATTTCTTTAACTACCTCTAGTCCATTACCATCATTTAATCTAAGATCCACAACAGCAAATGCTGGACTTTGTGATTTTACGGTCTCAATACCAATTTTTACACTCTCAGCTTGTGTGACTGTAAAACCTTTTTTTTCCATAGCTCTAGCCAATCTTTGTCTAAATGGATTGTCATCGTCTACGATCAAAAGCGATTTATCCTCAAAATCACTTAATTTTTGAAGTGTTGGTTGGCTGATCATAGCCCTTATATGGAAGTAAATTTTAATATTTCAATAGCATTATTTACTTTACATTATTAATTATTTCCCATAAATGCTGCATTTATGAAACTTGCATATGTGTTATGCAGGTTTTTTTTGTAAATTTTTTTTAGAGGTGCAGATATGCAAAAATTTAAGTCAGTTGAACAATTAGTTAACCAACTGAGACCGACAGGACCTGTTTATTGTATTAGAAAAGAGTCAATTAAATTGGCATCTAAATACTTCCAAAAGAATTTTCCAGGACAAATACTATACGCATTAAAAACTAACCCTCATCCAATAGTTCTTAAAACTATTGTTGAAAGTGGTATAAATCGTTTTGATGTAGCATCTATCAAAGAAATAGAGGCTATAAGAAAAATAAGCCCAGATGCGAACTGCTCTTATATGCATACAGTCAAAAGCAGAGAAAGTATTAAAGAGGCATATTTTAAATATAATGTTAAGGCCTTTTCTTTGGATACTAAAGATGAATTAATAAAAATTTTAGAAAGTACAAATTACGCTAAAAACTTGGAATTATTTGTTAGAGTTTCTGTGTCTAATGAACATGCAGAGATTGATTTATCAAAAAAATTTGGAGCTATTAATAATGAAGCAGCTGGACTACTGAGATTAACAAAACAGTATTCTAAAAAAATTGGACTTAGTTTTCATGTTGGTTCACAATGTATGCACCCAATATCTTATTCGAAAGGGATATTTGAAATCAGTAATATAATTAAAAAAACTAAAATTATACCTGATGTAATTAATGTAGGAGGAGGCTTTCCTACTATTTACCCTGATCTTATTCCTCAATCTTTAGACTCATACTTTAATGAAATAAAAAAAGGTTTAAGTAATTTAAAATTGGATAAGCTTCCAGAAATTATATGTGAACCTGGAAGAGCGATTGTTGCAGAAAGTGGCTCAACAATTGTAAGAATTGATTTAAGAAAAAAACAGAAACTCTATATAAATGATGGAACGTATGGAACTTTGTTTGACGCAGGTGTTCCGAATATTGTTTACCCATCAAAAATGATAACTAATGGAAGGATAATTTCCAAGAAATTAACATCTTTCGATTTCTATGGCCCAACTTGTGATAGCATGGATTATATGAAAGGACCTTTTATTTTACCAAATAATATAAAAGAAAATGATTATATAGAATTAGGACAGCTTGGAGCATATGGATTAACTTTTAGAACTAATTTTAATGGATTTTACTCTGATGATATTTACGAAGTTGAAGACAGTCCAATCATGACGATGTATGACAAAGAAGCAAATAAAGAGTTTCTTGTTGCTTAATGTCAGATAATAAAAACCAATCAAATAATAGAAAAAGTGATTTACTTAGTAAAGAAGTAGAACATATTGATATAACTTCATTCGATGCTAGAAAAATTGTCTCTTCAATGGAAAAAATGTCTTTCGTTTCAAGAGAGACTGCAAATGCTGCAAATATTTATAATGAGATGATAAAAGATAACGATTGTACAATATTTTTAACACTCGCAGGATCAACATCTGCTGCAGGATGTATGCATATTTATAGAGATTTAGTTAAGTATAACATGGTGGATGCAATAGTAGCAACTGGGGCTTCAATAATTGATATGGATTTCTTTGAAGCACTTGGTTTTAAACATTATCAGGGATCCCAATATCAAGATGATACAGAGTTAAGAAATAACTACGTTGATAGAATATATGATACTTACATTGATGAAGAGGAGCTTCAGATGTGTGATAAAACTATTGGAGAAATTGCAGATCAATTAGAGCCCAAAAGTTATACATCAAGAGAATTTATAAAAGAGATTGGTAAATATCTTAAAACTAACTCAAAGAAGAAAGATTCATTGATAGAGGTTGCGTATGACAATAACGTTCCAATTTTCTGTCCAGCATTTACTGACTCTAGTGCAGGATTTGGGCTTGTAATGCATCAAGAAAGAAATCCAAAAAATCACATCACAATCGACTCAATCCGAGAGTTTAGAGAATTAACTGAAATTAAAATAAAATCTAAAGGATCAGGTCTTTTTATGATTGGAGGAGGTGTACCAAAAAATTTTATTCAAGATACTGTTATATGTGCTGAACTTTTAGGTAAAGATGTAGATATGCATAAGTATGCTATTCAAATAACAGTTGCTGATTCCAGAGATGGAGCCTGCAGTAGCTCAACACTAAAAGAAGCAAGCTCATGGGGCAAAGTAGATATTACCAAAGAGCAAATGGTTTTTGCAGAAGCAACAAGTGTATTACCCTTAATAGCAAGTGACGCCTATCATAAAGGTGAATGGAAAAATAGAGAGAGAAAAAATTTTTCCAAGATATTTTGATTAATGATCAAAAAAATCAAAATTGGTTTAATACAAAGTAAATCTTTAGGTACAATTCAATCTAATATTGATTTAGCTATAAAAAATATTAAAAAAGCGGCAAAAAAAAAAGCAAAGATAATTTGTCTTCCTGAGCTATTTTTGACTAATTATTTTTGCCAAACAGAAAGTCATTCAAACTTTAAATTAGCAGAAAAAATTCCAGGAACAACCTCTAGAATATTTTGCGATCTAGCAAAAGAGCTTGGTGTTATATTAAATATTACGATGTTTGAAAAAAAGACTTCTGGGTTTTATCATAATACTAGTATCATTATTAATGAAAATGGTAATATTCTATCTAAATATCGTAAGATGCACATACCTGATGACCCAGGATATTATGAAAAATTTTATTTCAGTCCTGGGGACCTAGGTTTCAAAAGTGTGAAAACTAAATTTGGCAAGATAGGTCCTCTTATATGTTGGGATCAATGGTTCCCCGAAGCCGCTAGACTAACGGCTTTAAAAGGAGCTCAAATTATTTTTTATCCAACTGCTATTGGGTGGCATCCAAAAGAAAAAAGAAAGTTTGGAAAATCTCAATTAGACTCATGGATCACAATGCAAAAATCTCATGCTATTGCTAATGGAACTTATGTTGCTGCTATAAATAGAGTTGGGTTAGAGAAAAAAGGGAAAAAAAAAATTGAATTTTGGGGTAATTCAATGGTGATAGATCCTAGTGGTAAAATAATTGCAAAAGCAGGAAATAAAAAAGAAGATATTTTAGTTTGTGAAGTAGATTATAAAAAAATTGATACTGCTAGACAGCACTGGCCCTTTTTAAGAGACAGAAGAACCGAGTTTTATAAAGATATTCTCAAAAATCCTGAAGATGAGTAAAAAAATAGATGAATTTAGAATGCCAGCAGAGTGGGAGCCTCAAAAATCAGTTTGGATATCCTGGCCTCATAATAAAAATGATTGGCCTGGATTATTTGAAGAAATTCCAAATGTAGTTGGAAAAATAATAAAATATTTAACAAAATATCAAAGAATAGATTTATTAGTCAATAGTTTTAAAAGTATTGATACTACAAGAATACATTTAAAAAAAATAGGTTGTAATATATCCAACATTAAATTTCATAAACTTAAAACAGACAGAATTTGGTTAAGAGACTCAGGGCCAATATTTTTGGTCAACAAAAAAAATAGAAAAAAGATCATGCTTGATTTTAAATTTAATGCCTGGTCAAAATATAAAAACTTCAAAAATGATAACAAAATTAATAGCCATATTAGTAAATATTTAAATATTGAAAGTATTTTACCTAAAAAAGTAAATTCAAAAAAATTTGTAAGAGTAGTAATGGAAGGTGGTGCATTTGATAATAATGGCTCAGGCTCCATATTATTAACAAAAGAGTGCTTATTAAGTAGTAAACAAGAGAGAAATAAAGGATTCAAAAAAATTGATTATGAAAATCTGTTTTCAAAATATTTAAATGCAAAAAATTTTATTTGGCTTAATAAAGGAATTGTTGGAGATGACACACACGGTCATATCGATGATATTGCAAGGTTTATTTCAAAAAGTACAATTATGATAGCTGTAGAAAAGAATAGATCAGATAAAAATTATAAAGCTCTTAAAGAAAATTTAAAAATACTAAGTAATAGTTATGATGAAAATGGAAAAAAATTTAAAATTATAAAGATACCTATGCCAAGCCCAGTTGTTATAGACAAAACTCGTGTCCCAGCAAGTTATTTAAATTTTTTCATAAGCAATAAAACAGTCTTGGTTCCAGTATTTAATGTAAAAGAGGACAAAAAAGTTATAAAAATTTTTAGAAAATTTTTTACAAACAGAAAAGTTATTGGAATTGATTGTAGTGATTTAATCTGGGGTTTTGGGGCTATTCATTGCATGACACAACAAGAGCCAAAAATTTGAATTAAGCAGCTTTTAAAGTGCCTAATAATAATCTAAAAGGTATCAACATTACTAATGCTACAAAAATCTTTACTGCTAAATCTCCTAAAGAAAGTGTCACCCAAGGTATTCCTGTTCCATAAAATGAAATCGAAAAAAATAAAAATGTATCCACGGTTGAACCAATTAATGAAGAGGCAAGTGGTGCAATAAACCATTTTTTTTGTCTTAATTGATCAAATATTTGTACATCCAGTAATTGAGCAATTATAAATGCTGCTCCTGAACCAATTGCTATTCTTACTGAGATTAAATCAGCAAAATTTGTTGAGAAAATTAGTGTAAACAGAATACCTATTGCAAATCCTATATATACAATTTTTCTAGCAACTAATTTACCAAAAGATCTATTTGCTAGATCAGTTATTAGAAAAGCTATCGGATAGCTGAATGCTCCATATGTAAGAATTTCTTGAAGACCATAATATGGAATTGGAAATTGGACTAAATAATTAGATGCTAAGACAACCAATCCCATTAAAAATGAGAGTATTAAAAATACTTTATTCATTATGCAGATTTACTGGCTAAGGATTTTTTTAATTTTTTTAGTCTTAATGATAAATCTCTAGACTTAGCTGAAATAAGAAATTGGTCAAAACTACCTTTTTTATCTACTGATCTTACCCCAGCATTTGAGACGGTTAATCTTAAACTTCTCTTAAGTAGCTCACTTTTAAACTTTACTTTTTTAAGATTTGGAAGAAATCTTCTTTTAGTCTTATTGTTAGCATGACTAACATTATGACCCTTGAGTGGGATTTTTCCAGTAAGTTCGCATTTTTTAGACATAAATTATGAGCCTGTATAGGATCTGAATCTTATCGCGTCAAGATTAATTTTTAGTTCCAATAGCTTCTGAAACATTTTTAAACCCTTTATTTTTTAATAAATCAATTAATTCTGTACTTATTTTTGATGCTATACGAGGACCCCTGTAAACCATTCCAGTATATAATTGAACGAGTGTTGCTCCAGAAATGATTTTTTCAAAAGCATCTTGTCCATTGCTAACACCACCTACTCCTATTATTTTTGTTTTATCTTTTAGAATTTTATAAAATTTAGAAATTGCCTCGTTTGAAATCTTTTCTATTGGTTTGCCTGACAGTCCGCCCTTTTCTAATTTATTTATATTTTTTAAATTTTCTCTATTCTTATCTGTGGTATTAGAAACAATAATAATTCCTATTTCTTGTTCCATAATGATCTTGGATACTTCATTAATTTGATCGTCATTAAGATCAGGTGAAACCTTTATTGCTAATGGAATGTTTGAATTCAACTTTTTTTTTTCATTTTTGAGTTTGTCAATCAATGAATTTAATTCATCCTGGTTATGAAAGTCTCTTAAATTTTCTGTATTTGGTGAGGAGATGTTTATAGTTATATAATCAGCTAAATTATAAAATTTACGAAAACAAATTAAATAATCATCGATTCTATTAGTGGAGTCTTTATTTGGTCCGATATTTATTCCTAAAAAACCCTTTTTATTATTTTCCTTAATTGTCTTACTAATTTGTTCTGAGCCAGAGTTGTTAAAACCTAATCTATTTATAAGAGCTTCATCTTCTTCAAGTCTAAAAACCCTTGGTTTAGGGTTACCAAATTGAGGCTTTGGAGTAATTGTGCCTACTTCAACAAATCCAAATCCAAGATTAAACAGTGGATTGTATACTTCAGCATTTTTATCAAACCCAGCAGCAACACCAATTGGTGATGATAATTTTTTTTCACAAAAAGTTGTTTCTAAAATATGATTATCTTTCGGTTTTGAGTAAGGAATATTATTTAACTTTAGTGCTTTTATTGCTAGAGAATGAGCTACTTCAGGACTAAATTTAAAAATTAGTGGTCTTAAAATATTAAACATTTTCTAATTTACTTTTTATTAATTCTTTGGTTTCTTGAACCCCAAAAAAGCTTATAAAAAAACCAAATCGTGGTCCATTTTCTACCCCAAAAACTACCTCATATATTAACTTAAACCAATCACGCAAATTTTCTTTATAGCCATTTTCTTTGCCGACTGTATAAATTGTAGTCTGAATATCCTCTGGTTTCATTGCATCATCGCATTTATCTAAAGAGTTTACTAAAGCGTCTAATGCAATTTTTTCGCTGACATTTGGTTTTTTATAAATTTTTTTAGATTTTATAGCGTCATTAAAATATTTAATTGCATAAGATATTAACTTGTCAAAAATTGGATGCTTATCCTGATTAATATCTTTCTTATATTTCTTAACAAACTTCCAAAGTAATTCTTTACTATCAGCATTGCTGGTCTCAACTAAATTTAATAGCATTGAGAAGGACATAATAGAATTTTCCTCAGGTATCTCTGAATTATGAACATGCCAGACAGGGTTCATTAGTTTTTGAAGTTCGTTTTGAGTTTTACTTTTTTCAATAAAATCAAGATATTCATCGACCGCCTTTGGCACTACTTCTCTATAGAGTTTTTTTGCTCTTTTTGGATTCTGGTACATATACAAGGAGAGACTTTCAGGTGATGCATACTCTAACCATTGATCGATTGTAATACCATTTCCTTTAGACTTAGATATTTTTTCACCTTTTTCATCTAAAAATAACTCATATGCGAAGCCAGATGGATTTGACTTACCCAACAATTTTATAATTTTTGTTGATAAAATTGCACTCTCAATCAAATCTTTCCCATACATTTCAAAATCAACATCAAGGGCATACCATCTCATAGCCCAATCTACTTTCCATTGTAATTTACAATTTCCGTCTAAAATACTTTGTTCTAATTTTTTGCCCTTATTATCAAAAATTATTTTTGAATTTTTAGTATCTAGTTCTGAGACTGGTATCTCTAACACAACCCCTGTATCTGGACATATTGGTAAAAATGGAGAATATGTTTTTTGTCTTTCTTTGCCAAGGGTAGGAATAATTATGTTCATTATTCCTTCATAATTTTCTAAAATTAATTTTAATGTATCATTGAAAAAACCAGACTTATATAAAACTGATGAACTTTTAAAACTGTATTCAAACTTAAACTTATCTAAGAAATTTTTTAACATTGCATTATTATGTTCTCCAAAACTATTAAATTTTCCAAAAGGATCTGGAACTTGAGTTAGGGGTTTATGAAGATTTTCTTCAAGTTTTTTAGGATTGGGAATATTTTCAGGAACTTTTCTAAGTCCATCCATATCGTCAGAAAAAGTAATTATTTCTTTTGGTAGGTCTGATAAATGGTTTAAAGCATTTACAATCATTGAGGTTCTTGCCACCTCACCAAATGTACCAATGTGCGGTAATCCACTAGGACCATATCCTGTTTGAAGAATAATTTTTCCCTTGTTTTCAATATTTTTTTTTCTCTCTCTTAGAAGCTTTTTAGCTTCAACAAAGGGCCAAGCGTTTGTTTTGTCTATGTTAGTTTTATCTATCACTTTTAATTAAACAGCTTATAAAATAACGTTTTTAATAATTCTTATAGAGTTGAAATTTATTTACCATAAAATAATGTCCAATCAAAATGTCCAATTATAAAACAGTTTTTTTTACACTAGGAATTTTACAAATTATTTTAGGTTTATCGATGATTGCGCCAATTTTAACACAATTTTTTTATGATGAACTTGACTCTGGTTTTGTAAGTTCTGGAATTACAACTGTTATATTTGGAATTCTCTTTTTACTATCAAATTTAGATCATGATAAAAAAATTAGTTTGCCTCAGGCTTTTCTTTTAACAGCGCTATCTTGGTTGAGTATTGCTATTTTTGGTTCACTCCCATTTATATTTTCTGAGATAAATTTAAGTGTTACAGATGCTTTTTTTGAGAGTATGTCAGGTATTACTACAACTGGATCAACTATAATTACCAATTTAAATGAAACTCCAAAAAGTATCTTACTTTGGAGGGGAATGCTTCAATGGTTAGGTGGTATTGGTATTATTGTAATGGCAATTACTTTAATGCCACTTATGAATATTGGTGGAATGCAGTTATTTATTATATCCACAAGTGATACCCCGGAAAAAATTTTACCTAGATCAAAAGAAATAGCGTTGAGATTAATCTTAGTATACTCCGGATTAACTTTTATATGTGCATTATTTTATAAAATATTTGGTATGAACTTTTTTGACAGTGTTGTTCACTCAATGACAACAATTGCAACAGGGGGATTCTCAAATTACAATGAATCTATTGGCTATTTTGATAGTTCGCTTATTGAATTTACATCAATTATATTTATAATCTTAGGAAGTATTCCATTTATTGCCTATATCAAATATTTAAATGGAGACAAAAAAATATTTTTTAACGATACACAGATTAAAACTTTTATAAAAATTGTCTTTTTTTCAATTTTGTTAATGTATTTGTATCTGTTAGTAAAAAATCAAAGTTTTTTAGACACCAATATTAGGTCTGTTACATTTAATGTAATATCTATTTTAACTGGTACTGGTTATGTAACTCAAAACTTTAGTGATTGGGGTCAATTCCCATTAATTTATTTTCTTATTCTAATGTTTATTGGTGGTTGTGCAGGTTCTACGGCCTGTGGAATTAAGATATTTAGAGTCCAAATTTTATTCCAGTTTATTAGTATACAACTAAAAAAAATAATTTATCCAAGAGGTATATTCAAAATAAAATACGAAAATAATAATATTGATGAAAAATTTTTGGCCTCAATTATTTCGTTTATATTTTTATATATTGTAATTTTTTTTGTTATAACAGCTCTTCTATCAACTAGTGGTTTGGATTTGACAACATCAATATCAGCTGCTGCAACATCAATATCAAATGTGGGACCTGGTTTAGGTGATATTATTGGTCCAAATGGTAATTTTTCAAATTTATCTAATTTTTCAAAATGGATTTTAAGTTTAGCAATGATATTGGGTAGATTAGAGTTATTTGCTGTACTAGTATTATTTATTCCATCATTTTGGAGAAAATATTAATGTCTACAAGAAAACATAGCTGGAAAGATTCTTT
>JACWEE010000080.1 GCA_014653665.1 Pelagibacterales bacterium SAG-MED34
CTCCTAATACAGTTAGTGCTGCTCCAATGTGCCATATCATTGGCCATACAGTTGGAGTAGTAGATCCTGGAGATGTATAGAAGAATATCATTACAACTGAACCTACCCAAAAAAGTATTGTTCCGTACATTCCCATTACATGCGCCACTCTTCTTTTACCTGCACCAAGTTCTGATGTAGTAGCAATATCGCTTGCTATAGTTTTTGAAATTACAGATATTCTCTCACCTGTTGATAAGGTTTTCGTAGCTGATAATTTTGCTTTTTTTGCGTTATTAAAGAAATACTTCACGTTTTTTTTATGAATAATATCCATTACTGTTCCAACTAGAATTAGTAAGCCCATTAATATAACAAAAGATTGCATCAAAAATGGAGGTACTGTCTCCGCTAGTGTTAAGAATGGATTAGTTGATATCATTGTGATTTTGTTCCTTCCGCTTAAGATTTCTAGTACACTTATTTAAATAGATCAACCGCGATATAATGACATTTCAACAGCTTATAAACGTATTTATTATTTGGTTTTACGCACATAATGTTGTTTAGAGGCAATTACGCTTCTAACACCACCTTGGGGATTATCAACGTCTCCTAATCTTCTTGGAATCAGATGAATGTGACAATGATTAATTGATTGTCCTGCAGTTTTGCCAGAATTTGATCCAACATTAAATCCCTCAATTGTATCATCTTTAATTTCAAGCTTTTTTTTAAGTTTTTTCAGAAGAGCGTCACAGGCTAAGACTTCCTCATTATTAAGTTCAAAATAATTTTCAACATGTCTCTTTGGAACAATTAAAGCATGATACTTTGAAACTGGGTAAGTATCATAACTCGCGTAGGCCAATTCATTTTCTAGTTCGAAATCATTGGTGGATATATTGCAAAATAGACATGGGTTATTAGGATCTCTCATTTTTTAATTATAAATATATTTTTGTTTTTTAAATTCTTTTTCAAAAGTTTTATACATTGAATTAAATATTTTGTTTTTTCTTCTCTTCCAGTTGCTATCAACAATATAACTTGTGGAAACTACTCCTTTGCCTGAACCAATAAGCAGGATTTCATCAAATTGTTTTAATTCTTTT
>JACWEE010000081.1 GCA_014653665.1 Pelagibacterales bacterium SAG-MED34
AATCGAAGAAAGAATTTATAGATTGAGATGTGTTGAAGGATGGTCAATGATTATACCTTGGATGGGATTTTCTTTAAGTAAACTTTTAGAAAAAGCTTCACCAAATAGTAAAGCAAAATTTGTAGAATTTACTTCTGTTTATGACCCTGAGCAAATGCCAGGTCAGCGTTACCCAATTCTTCAATGGCCATATAAAGAAGGATTAAGAATTGATGAAGCGATGCATCCATTAACAACAATGGTGACAGGTCTTTATGGTAAAGAACTTCCAAATCAAAATGGAGCACCATTAAGATTAATTGTGCCTTGGAAGTATGGATTTAAAAGTGCCAAAGCAATTGTAAATATTAAATTTGTTGAAAGAATGCCAACTTCGTCTTGGATGAGAGCATCACCAAGAGAATATGGATTTTATTCAAATGTTAATCCTAGAGTTGATCATCCAAGATGGTCACAAGCTTCAGAAAGAGTAATTGGTTCAGGTATATTAAGTGAAAGAATACCTACTGCAATATTTAATGGTTATGGCGAAGAAGTTGCTAGTCTTTATTCTGGAATGGATTTAAAGAAAAACTTTTAATTTAAATTGATAAGATATTCTAAAATAATAGTTTTCATTTTATGTTTGTGGCCATTAGTCATCATATCATTAAATATCTACTATAATGAATTAGGTGCAGAGCCAGTAAAAAAAATAATGAACCATTTTGGGGAATGGACTTTAATTTTTATTTGCTTAACTCTAGCAATGAGTCCACTTAAAAGATTTACTAATTTAGCTTTTTGGACGAAATTTAGAAGAATGTTAGGTTTGTTCGTTTTTTTTTATGCAACAATTCATTTGTTAACTTACATTGGTTTAGATTATAGATTTGATTGGCAACCAATTTTTAATGATGTCTTGAAAAAGAAATTCATATTTATTGGTTTTTCTGCTTGGCTTTTGTTAATACCGCTAGCAGCTACTTCATCTCAAAAAATGATAAATCTATTAAAGCAAAATTGGAAAAAATTACATAGAATTGTTTATATAATAGCTATTTTTGGAGCTCTTCATTACATCTGGTTGTCAAAAACAATATTT
>JACWEE010000082.1 GCA_014653665.1 Pelagibacterales bacterium SAG-MED34
TCTCTATCTTGATCAGTAATTTTTTTAACTTGAGAAGTCCCAGTTTTTCCAGCAAACTTGTATTTATCTTCTTTGTGTCTAGATCTGAAGGAGGTTCCAAATTGTTCATTGGTTGACCCGTACATTGCATCAAGAACCAACTTTAAATTATTTGGATTTCTATAAAGTCTTTCATAGTGTTTAAATTCATGATCTTTCAAAATATTTTGACTTACAGATTTATTTTTTTCACTTTCAATTTTAGATTTAATTTTATCTAAATCTATTTCATTATCATAAATTAATTTTGGCTTAATTTTAAAGCCTCCATTAGCCAATTGCGCTGTCATCAAACATAATTGAAGTGGAGTAGTCTGAATGTAACCCTGTCCTATTCCAGTAATTACAGTTTCACCAAGATACCAAGACTGTTCTAAAACTTGTTTTTTCCATTTCGTTGAGGGGACAATTCCTTTTTTTTCTTCTGAAAAAAAATCTTCTAAAACTTTTGAACCTAAACCATATCTTTTTGCAATTAGTGAAAGCTTATCTACACCTAAGAGTCTTGCGACTTCATAAAAATAAATATCACATGACTGTTTAATGGCATTTCTCATACTCATTAATCCATGACCATTTTTTTTCCAACAATGATATCTTTCTCCATACAATTCATATGGATGATCATGGCCTTTGCAGTTTACTTTAAACTTTGTGTCTATTATGCCATACTCTAGTGCGGCAAGTGCAACTAGGGGTTTTATAGTTGATCCTGGAGAATATAATCCAGCTAATGATTTATTTAGTAAAGGTCTTAACTTATTATTTTTAATTTCATTCCAATCTTTAGTGCTTATCCCATGGGTAAACTTATTTGGGTCATAGGTTGGGGACGATGCCATGGTAATTACTTCGCCTGTGTATATGTCCATAACACATATTGAGCCTGCTTTATTTTTTAATAACTCTTGGGCCAATTGCTGAATTTCTAAATCTATGGTAGTTCTTAAATTTTCACCTTGAGTTTCTTTGTTATAACTAATTTCACTTATGTTTTTTTCCTGATGCATTTACTTCATATCTTTTAGTTCCATGATTTCCTA
>JACWEE010000083.1 GCA_014653665.1 Pelagibacterales bacterium SAG-MED34
TTTACTATTTGGAGATATTAACGATCCCGAAACAGCGCAATATAATTTATTATATTCTATAAAATCTTGATAAGTAATTTTTTTATCTAAAATATGCTTAAAAAATTTTGGACCAGCAGCATTTCTATTTTGATCAGGAAAAATCTTAGTCCAATCTTTTACAAGATCCTCATAGTAATTAAAGTCTTTTGAATATAATGGTTTAGTAAAACAAAAAGCACATAATAGAAAAAATATAAAAATAGTTTTAAAATTTCTAAATTTTTTATTTTCTATAATAAATATTTCTTTCATATTATTTCTGCCTGATTTCTATTGTTTTATTTAATTCATTTACATTAAATGTTTCTGATAATCCATTCGTCCAAATGACGTTTATAGATATGTTTTTTTCACCTTCTCTTAAACCATAGTGAGCAACAGGCTCCATTTGACATAAATACCCTGAACCAGCATCTATGGTTTTTGCATGTTTTCTTAAATTGGAATTTAAGACAACAGTTGCACCTCTTGCTGGTGCACCAAATTTATTTGTAGGTTTAATTCTTATATAATTGAAATCTGTTTTTAAATCTGCTTTATACATTGTTAGTGGTTGCATGCCAGATTCTCCATGTGAAACTAGTAATTCTAAGATTCCATCGTCATCTATATCTGCAACAGCTGCTCCTGTGCCTAAACCATTAGACTCATATGCGTTTTGAATTGCTATCTCTTCAAAAAATCCATTTTCTCTTATCTTAAATAGTTTATTTGGCTCACCGATATTATTCATAAATATTTCATCATATCCATCATTATCAAAGTCTGCAGATATCACTGTTCTTATTCTAGTTGGAATATTGTAAGTTGGAGTAGCGATATCTTTAAATTTATTATCTTCTAATACAAAAGCCCTATGATAACCGTTCCAATTAGAGGTAACTACATCTAATCTACCTCTGTAGAGTATATCTGA
This sequence comes from Pelagibacterales bacterium SAG-MED34, assembly GCA_014653665.1. GTDB lineage: Bacteria > Pseudomonadota > Alphaproteobacteria > Pelagibacterales > Pelagibacteraceae > Pelagibacter. The sequence goes on from JACWEE010000083.1 coordinate 959, forward strand.
CAAAACTGTACCTCTTCCATTTTCATATTGGTCATCAACTTTGTAATCTTCTGCTATATCCTGAAAATAACCATCAGAATTATAATATAAAAAATTTTTACCTCTCTCGTTTGCG
>JACWEE010000084.1 GCA_014653665.1 Pelagibacterales bacterium SAG-MED34
GAATGATAATGGTGAATTTAAAGATAAAAAAATTGTTATTGCAGAATCATTATTAGAGACAGTTATCAAGGATTGTGAAATTCAAAAATATAAAAATTTAAAAGGTTTTAAAGGTAAAGATTTTAAAAATACAATTTGTAATCACCCCTTTTTAGATTTGGGCTATGATTATGATATACCTATGCTAGAGGCACGCTTTGTAACAACTGAACAAGGTACTGGAATTGTGCATTGCGCACCAAGCCATGGGCCTGATGATTTTAACCTTTGTATTAATAATGGAATTAAAGCGATTGAAACAGTAGATGGAGATGGAAAATATACAAAAAATGTTTCTTTATTTGAAGGCATTCATATTTTTAAAGCAAATCCCATTGTGATAGAGAAGTTAAAAGAACAAAAAAAACTTTTAAAAAATGGTGAACTGATTCACTCCTATCCTCACTCATGGAGATCCAAAGCACCTTTGGTGCATAGGGCAACTCCACAATGGTTTATTTCAATGGAGAGTCACAAACTTAGAAAAAAAGCTTTGAAAGCGATTGATGAAACAACTTTTTACCCGAGCAAAGGTAAAGAAAGATTAAAATCGATGATTGAAACTAGACCAGATTGGTGTGTATCAAGACAAAGGGTTTGGGGAGTTCCATTACCAATATTTATAAACAAAAAAACTAAAGAAATATTAGTAGACGAGGATGTTTTTGAGACAATAGCTAAAATTTATGAAAAAGAGGGTTCTGACTGTTGGTTTTCTGATGATCCTCAAAAATTTTTAGGAAAAAAATATAAAGCAGAAGATTTTGAAAAGCTAAGCGATATTGTAGAGGTGTGGTTTGATAGTGGTTCAACACATTCTTTTGTTTTAGAAAAAAGAAAAGATTTAAAGTGGCCTGCATCAATGTATTTAGAAGGATCTGATCAACACAGAGGATGGTTTCATTCTTCATTATTACAATCGTGTGGAACAAGAGGTAAAGCACCATTTGAATCCATTCTTTCTCACGGTTTTGTTGTTGATGGAAAAGGTCTTAAAATGTCTAAATCTTTAGGCAATGTAAT
>JACWEE010000085.1 GCA_014653665.1 Pelagibacterales bacterium SAG-MED34
ATTTCAGATTTTTTTTCTGCCTCAGCTAATATCACTGTAACTTCTTTATCTGCTGTTGATGTTATAGTAACTGCCATCTCTGCACCCTTTGCTCTAAATTCCTTAGCCTCTCTCTCCCTTTCAGTTTGCATTCTTCTAAAGATTGCATCACTATTTGCTTGAGGCAAATCAGCTCTTTTTATTCTTACATCAACAATCTTTATTCCAAAATTTTCTGCTTCGTTATTTACACCTTGTTGAATAAGTGCCATTTGTTTAGATCTATCTTCAGATAGTAAAGTTTGCAGTTTTTGTTGACCTAACACGTTTCTTATTCTTGAATTGATAATCGTTGCTAATCTTGATCTTGCAACTCTTTCATTTCCAACAGAAATATAGAATTTTAATGGATCAATAATTTGAAATCTAGCAAAAGCATCAACGATTAGACGTTTTTGATCAGATGCAATAACTTCTTCAGGTGGAGTATCTAAATTTAACACCCTTTTATCTAAAAAAACTACATTTTGAATAAATGGAAGTTTAAAATTTAATCCTGGCTTTAAAATAATTCTCTTAGGATCACCAAACTGAAGAACAATAGCTTGATTTACCTCTTTAACAATAAATATTGAAAAGAATAAAGTTGCTCCTATTAATATAATTATCGGTAATATAAATTTTCCAGCTTTCATTAATTTGTCCCTGATTTTAATTCTTGTAATGGTAGATAAGGAACTACACCAGATCCCGAATCTTTATCAATTATAATTTTGTTTATATCGGCAAGAACTTGCTCCATTGTCTCTAAATACATTCTTTCCTGTGTGACTTCTTTTGCTTTATCGTACTCAGTATATATTGAAAGAAATCTACTTGCTTCACCTTCTGCCTTTGCAACAACTTCCTTTTTATAAGCTTCCGCTGCTTGTAAAATTTTTGCAGCTTCTCCTCGTGCTCTTGGTATTACATCATTAGCATAAGCTTCTGCCTCATTTTTTGACCTCTCCATATCAGCTCTTGCAGCTTGCACATCTCT
>JACWEE010000009.1 GCA_014653665.1 Pelagibacterales bacterium SAG-MED34
TAAAGTAGAAAAGCTGGCCGATTCAAGTCCAGAAACCAAAGTGGAATTTAAAGAGATTTTAGCTTACGGTGATGACAAAAATATTGAGTTAGGTGAGCCAACTGTAAGCGGCGCAAAAGTGGAAGCTGAATTATTAAAAAATGGTAAAGAAAGAACAGTTCTAATTTTCAAAAAAAGAAGAAGAAAAAATTCGAGACGTAAGAATGGACACAGACAACAGTTTTCGCTAATAAGAATTAACAAAATTTTTTCAAAAGATGGTAAAGTTTTATCTGAGGCTGAAAAGATGAAAAAAAGTGAAGCTGTAGTTAAAGAGGCCAAAGAAAAAAAAACTGAGGCTTCAAAATAAATAGGTAATTTATGGCAACAAAAAAAGCAGGTGGATCATCAAGGAACGGAAGAGATAGTGCGGGCCGTAGACTGGGTGTGAAAAAGTATGGTGGTGAATTAGTAATACCTGGAAATATTATTGTCAGACAAAGAGGCACTAAAATTTTTCCTGGAGAAAATGTTGGAATGGGTAAAGACCATTCAATTTTTTCTGTTGTTAAAGGAAAAGTTGTTTTTAAAAAAAGCAAATCAGACAGAACTTACGTATCAGTAAAACCTAATTAGTAAAAAGCTAATTATTTCTGTAAAATAATGAAATTTCTCGATCAAGTTAAGATATATGTAAAAGCTGGAGACGGTGGATCTGGTTCTCCTAGTTTTAGAAGAGAAAAATTTATTGAATTTGGAGGACCTGATGGAGGTGATGGAGGAAAAGGTGGCTCTGTTATGCTCGTCTCAGAGAGGAATTTAAACACACTTATTGATTTTAGATATCAACAGCATTTTAAAGCTGAGCGAGGCAGAGATGGAAGTGGAAAAAATAAAACAGGAAGAGGAGGAGAAGATTTATATTTAAAAGTACCAGTTGGAACACAAGTATTTGAAGAAGATAATAAAACCCTGATATTTGATTTTAAGGAAGAAAATGAAAAATTTGTTGCAGCTATTGGTGGTAAAGGAGGTTTTGGTAATACTAGGTTTAAATCATCAACTAACAGGGCTCCAAAAAAATTTACTAAAGGTGCAGTTGGTGAAGAGTTCTGGATATATCTGCAACTTAAGACAATCGCAGATATCGGGATAATCGGTTTACCTAATGCAGGGAAATCAAGTTTATTAGCGTCACTAACAAGTGCAACTCCTAAAATAGCAAATTATAAATTTACTACTTTAAATCCAAATCTTGGTGTTGCAATATACGATGATAAAGAGATAACTTTAGCTGATATTCCAGGATTGATTGAGGGAGCACATCAAGGAACGGGATTAGGAATTAAATTTTTAAAGCATATAGAAAGATGCAAAGCACTTTTACATCTAATTGATATATCAGAAAATGATTTAACTAACTCATATCTTCAAGTAAGAGATGAGATGGGTAAATATAGCTCTGAGCTATTAAAGAAGCAGGAAATAATAGTTTTTAACAAAATAGACTTAATTGATGAGGATGAAATAAAAGAAAAGATTAATGATTTTGAAAAGATCGTCAAGAAATCTACATTTACAACATCAACACTCGATAAAATATCTGTATCTGATATTAAATCAAAGTTGCTTAATTATGTATCTTAAAGACTCAAAAACAGTTGTTATTAAAATTGGATCATCTTTATTAATAAATGACAAAAAAATTGTTAGAGAAAAATGGTTAACAGAATTTGCAAAAGATATTCAAAATCTCCAAAAATTAAAAAAAAATATAATTTTAGTTAGTTCAGGTGCGATTGCCTTAGGATGTAAAAAATTAAAATTAAGTAAAAAAAAATTAAAACTTGATAAAAGCCAGGCAGTAGCCTCAATAGGTCAAATTGAGTTAATGAATCTTTTTAAAAAAACTTTTAATAAGTCTAAGATCAACCTGTCACAAATTTTGCTAACACTTGAAGATACTGAAAAAAGAAGAAGAGCTATTAATGCAAAAAGAACTTTTGAAAATTTGTTTAGCCTTGGTTTTATTCCAATAGTAAATGAAAATGATAGTATAGCTACTTCTGAAATTAAGTATGGCGACAACGACAGGCTAGCATCTAGGGTTGCACAAATATCAAGTGCGGATTGTTTAATTTTATTATCTGATGTAGATGGTCTTTACTCTAAAGATCCAAAATTAGATAAAAAAGCGAAGTTAATTCGTGAAATTAAAAATATTGACCAAAATGTAGAAAGGTTAGCAACAAATAAAACTGGAGAATTTGGATCTGGTGGAATGAAAACTAAAATTGATGCTGCTAAAATTTGTCAATTCTCAGGGTGTCATATGGCAATTGCTAATGGCTTGATAAACAGGCCAATTCAGAAAATTTTAACTAAAAATATATGTACTTGGTTTTTGCCTAAAATTTCAAAATTAGATGCGAGAAAAAAGTGGATAATAAGCTCAGTTTCTCCAAAAGGAAAAATAATTATTGATGAAGGTGCATTAACAGCTTTGAATAATGGAAAAAGTTTACTAGCTGCAGGAATCAAAGATGTGCATGGTAGTTTTAGTAAAGGTGATCATATCAAAATCCTAAATTATAATATGACAGAATTTGCTAGAGGATTAAGTAGTTTCTCTTCTGAAGAAATTTTGAAAATTAAAGGTAGGCACTCTAATAAAATAAATGATATTTTGGGCTATGTTTCAAAATCAGAAGTTATTCATAAAGATGATATGGTGTTAGTTAAATGAGTATTATTTTAGAAAAAATTGGTGCGAACGCAAAAATTGCTTTTCAAAATAAAATAAATAATAAAAAAAAAAATCAAGTACTAAATCATTACATCAAACTTATTCTAAAAAACCAAAATAAAATATTAATCGAGAATGAAAAAGATATAAAAATAGCTAAATCAAAAAAACTTAAAGAAAACTTAATTAAAAGACTTGCTCTTAATAATGACAAGATAAGTTCGATTGTTAAGTCAATTAAAACTATTGCAAAATTCAAAGACCCGATAGATGTTGATCTAGAAACATGGAAAAGACCAAATGGCTTAAAAATGAAGAAAGTATCAATTCCAATTGGTATTATAGGTGTAATTTATGAAAGTAGACCAAATGTTACTTCGGACGTATCTACACTTTGTTTTAAATCAGGAAACTGTGTAATTTTAAGAGGAGGTTCTGAGGCTTATTTTAGCAATAAAATATTAGCTAATCTTTTTAGAAAATCTTTAGAAAAAAATAAAATAAATAAAAATTTTGTACAATTTGTTGAAAATAAAAATAGAAAACTAGTCGACTATATGCTTTCAAAGATGTCAAAATATATAGATGTTGTTATTCCTCGAGGTGGAAAAAATCTTGTAAAAAAAGTACAAAATTTATCTTCTGTACCTGTAATAGGTCACCTTGAAGGGATGTGTCATACATATATTGATAAAGATGCAAATCTCAAGATGGCAAAAAAAATTTTAATTAATGCTAAGATGCGTAATACTAGTATTTGTGGAGCTACAGAGACACTATTAATACATAAAAATAAATCGAGAAATGTAAACGAAATATTAAATGAACTAACTAAAAAAGGTTGTTTTATTTACGCAGACAAAAAAATTCACAAATTGTTTAATGGAAATTCGAAATTAGCGAATAATAAAACCTGGTCTAAAGAACATCTATCTGCAAAAATTTCTGTAAAGTTAGTAGATAGTATTACCGACGCAGTTAATCATATTAATAAGTATGGAACAATGCATACAGATGCGATAATTACAAATAATAAAATTTCTGCAAAATTTTTTATAAAGAACATTAAAAGTTCAATTGCTATCCACAATTCTTCTACTCAATATGCTGATGGAGGTGAATTTGGTTTTGGTGGAGAAGTTGGAATTTCAACAAATAAACTTCCACCAAGAGGTCCTGTAGGACTAAACCAGCTTGTTAGTTACAAATATGAGATATATGGCTCTGGACAAACAAGAAAATAAAAAAAAAATTGGTATTCTTGGTGGCACTTTTGATCCTGCACATAGAGGTCATTTAAGCATCTCTAAAGAGGCAAAAAAAAGATTTGGTATTAATAAAATTATTTGGGCTGTAACCAAAAAAAATCCATTTAAAAATAAAAGTAGTTTAAGTTTAGATAAAAGAATAAAGTATGCAAAAAAAGTTGCTCAAAATAATCTATTTATAAAAGTTAAATATTTTGAAAAAAAAATTAAATCAAATAGAACAATTGATTTAATCAAAAATATTAAAAGAAAAAATAAAAATACTGATATTTACTTTATAATGGGAGCGGACAGTTTAATCAATTTTCATAAATGGAAAAATTCTGATTTAATATCATCTATGTGTAATATACTTGTATTTGATAGAGACAGATATAAGGCTAAATCATTAAGTTCTGTAAGCTTTAAAAAATACAATAAGAAAAGTATAAGATTTGTTAAATTTAATAAGGTCAATATTTCATCTTCTAAATTAAGAAAAATTTGATATTCTTTTTTTAATTAATGGACAAAAACTCTTCCCTTCATAAAGATGTGATCAATCTTTTAGATTCGAATAAAGCGTTGGATATTGTTTCAATAGATTTAGATGGCAAATCATCAATGGCGGATCAAATGATTATCGCTAGTGGAACTTCATCAAGGCACATCCAAGCCCTATCAGAACAAGTATACGAATACTTGAAAAAAAACGGTGTAAATAATTGTAAAATTGAAGGTAAGGAAAGCAATGACTGGAAACTTGTAGATGGAATAGATCTTATCATACATATTTTTAATCCTGAGAAGAGGAAATTTTATGAATTAGAAAAAATATGGTCTGAATTAATTCCTAAAGAGAAAGTAATTATATGATGAATAAATTTAAAGCTTATCTTTTTTCATTATTTATTTTTTTTTTTCTAACAAACTTTGCCAGTTCATCAGAAGAGAGCGACATATATAAAAAAATAGATGTTTTTTCAGAAGTTCTAGATAAAATTAATAAAGAATTTGTTGATGAGGTAAATCAAAGTGAAGCTATGGATGCTGCTATAAATGGTGTTTTACAATCCTTAGATCCTTATTCTGCGTATATGACACCAGAGTCTTATCAGAGCATGCAAACAGAAACGAGTGGAGAGTTTGGTGGACTGGGAATAGAAGTAAGTATGGAAGCCGGTGTGATTAAGGTGATAACACCTATGGATGATTCACCTGCAGCTGAAGCGGGAGTTAAGGCTGGAGATTACATAGTAAAAATTAATGACATGCAAGTTCAGGGTAAATCTTTAAGTGAAGCAGTAGATATTATGAGAGGTCCTGTTGGATCTGATATTGAAATTACAGTTAGAAGAAGAGGGGAACGAAAAGCATTAGTTTTTAATATTACTAGAGAAAAAATTAAAGTTTCATCTGTAAAATCTGAAATATTAGATAATCAAACCGGTTATTTAAGACTTACTTCATTTAATGAAAATAGTAGTAATCAAATTAGTGATAAAATTAAAGAGTTTAGAAAAAATGAAAATGTTAAAAATTATATTTTAGACTTAAGAAACAATCCTGGGGGGCTGCTTTCTCAAGCAATCAAAGTTACAGATTTCTTTATAGATAGTGGAGAAATTGTTTCAACTAAAAGTAAGAGAAAATATGAAAGTAGAAAATTCTTTGCAAGAAAAGGTGATATATTGGATGGAGATACAATTGTTGTTTTAATAAATTATGGTTCAGCTTCAGCATCTGAAATAGTGGCAGGCGCTCTTAAAGACCATAAAAGAGCAATAATAATAGGTGAAAATAGTTATGGTAAAGGCTCCGTACAATCAATTATTCCACTAAAGAATAAAGGTGCAATTAGATTAACTGTATCTAAATATTATCTTCCGTCTGGAAAATCTATTTCTGAAATTGGTGTTTCTCCTGATATTGAGATATCTGAAGGATCTGATGATTTTAGGTTTAATACTGATACAGATAATCAACTTCAATTCGCTCTAAAGCTTTTAAACAGCTAAAATGAAGGAGAAATACAAAAATTTACCACTTAGAAGTGGTGTTGGGATAGTTGTTTTAAATAAAGAAAATAAAATTTTTGTTGCAAAAAGGATAGACAATAAAAAAAATTTTTGGCAAATGCCCCAAGGTGGAGTTGATAAGGGTGAAAACTTATATGAAGCTGCAATTAGAGAATTAGAAGAGGAAACTAGTATTAAATCAGTAAGTTTAATTAAAAAAATTGATGGCTTACTAACTTACTATTTGCCAAATGAATTATTAGGAATTATTTGGAAAGGTAAATTTAAAGGTCAAAAACAGCAATGGTATGTAATGAGATTTGAGGGTGATGAAAAAGAAATTAATATTAGAACAAAACATCCAGAGTTTCTAGAATGGAAGTGGGTGGAACCAGATAGAATTACTGATCTTGTGGTAGAATTTAAACTACATGTGTACGAGAAAATTCAAGAAGAGGTTAAAAAAATTTTAATTAATTGATTTTAGTACTTCAAGTTTTTGATCAAGCAAATATTTTTCTTGGTCATTAATTTCAGATTTGTTTAGTTCCTCTTCAGCAGATTTTTGAATTTCCGAAATTTTTTCTTTATCAATGTCTTTTAAATTTAAAATAAGACTTGTAAGTATAGAAAGATTGTTATTTTTAAATTCAATTATTCCGTCATTTACGTAAAAGCTTTCCTCACCAGACTTTGAAAATATTTTAATTATTCCTGGTTTTAAAAAAGAAATAATAGAGATATGGTCTTTTAAAATTCCTATCTCGCCTTCGAATGCAGGAACAACTACTTCAGTCACATCATCTTTTAACAGAAATGACTTTTCAGGATTTACTATTTCTACGGAATATTCTTCGCTCATTATGCTGCTGCTTCGTTAGCTAGACTCTCAGCTTTTTGGATAGCTTCTTCAATAGTACCAACCATATAAAATGCAGCTTCTGGTAAATGATCATATTCGCCTTTGCAAATAGCATCAAAGCCTTTGATTGTTGATTCTAAGTCAACAAGTTTCCCTGGCGAACCAGTAAATACTTCGGCAACAAAGAAAGGTTGCGAAAGAAATCTTTGTATTTTTCTAGCTCTAGCAACAACTAACTTATCTTCTTCAGATAATTCATCCATTCCCAAAATTGCAATTATATCCTGTAAAGATTTGTATGTTTGTAGAACTTTTTGTACTTCTCTGGCCACTCTATAATGTTCATCTCCAACTATTCTTGGATCTAGAATTCTTGAAGTTGAGTCCAATGGGTCAACTGCTGGATAAATTCCTATTTCAGCAATTTGTCTAGAAAGTACAGTTGTAGCATCTAAGTGAGCAAATGAAGTTGCAGGCGCGGGATCAGTTAAGTCGTCAGCAGGTACATAAATTGCCTGAACAGACGTAATTGAACCTTTATTCGTTGTAGTAATTCTTTCCTGTAGGTTACCCATATCTGTCGCTAATGTTGGTTGATATCCGACAGCCGAAGGTATTCTACCTAATAATGCTGAAACTTCAGATCCTGCTTGTGTAAATCTAAATATGTTATCAACAAAGAATAGTACGTCTTGACCTTCTTGATCTCTAAAATACTCAGCAACAGTTAATCCCGTTAGGGCTACTCGAGCTCTCGCTCCTGGAGGCTCATTCATTTGTCCATAAACTAATGCTGCTTTAGAACCTTCGCCATCAGTTTTAATAACACCTGAATCTATCATTTCATGGTAAAGATCATTTCCCTCTCTAGTTCTTTCTCCTACTCCTGCAAAAACTGAAAATCCACCATGAGCTTTTGCAACGTTATTAATCAATTCCATAATTAAAACAGTTTTACCAACTCCAGCTCCACCAAATAAACCAATTTTACCACCCTTTGCATAGGGCGCTAAAAGGTCAATAACTTTTATTCCCGTTACAAGTATTTCAGTTTCTGTTGATTGATCGTTAAATTCTGGTGCAGCTCTATGAATTGGCCAGTTATCTGAACTTTTTACTTCCCCTCGTTCATCAATAGGCTCGCCTATTACATTTATGATTCTTCCAAGTGTCTCTGGTCCTACTGGAACTTTAATTGGAGCAGCTGTATCTGTTACCTCGTCTCCTCTTTTAAGACCCTCTGTTGCATCCATTGCAATTGTTCTAACGCTTGACTCCCCTAAGTGTTGTGCCACTTCTAATACTAATCTATTTCCACCGTTATCGCACTCTAGTGCAGTTAAAATTTCTGGTAGTTCTCCATCAAATTTTACGTCTACTACCGCTCCAATGATCTGTGTTATTTGTCCTTTTCTCATAATTATAAACTTTCTGCTCCTGAAATTATTTCTATTAACTCTTTTGTAATCGCTGCCTGACGACTTCTATTATACTCAATAGTAAGTTTGTCAACCATTTCACCTGCGTTTCTGGTTGCATTATCCATTGCACTCATTCTTGAACCTTGCTCGCTAGCTGAATTCTCTAACATCGCTTTAAAAATCTGAGTTGAAATATTTTTAGGTAATAAGTTACTCAATATTTCATCTTCTTCAGGCTCAAATTCATAGTTATCTTCTGATGAATTTCCCTCATTTTCAGATGTTTTTAAAGGAATAATTTGTTGTTCTTGTGGTATTTGAGTAATCACATTTTTAAATTGGTTGTAAAAAATTGCACATACATCAAATTCTTTTTTTTCAAATTTTTCTATTATTATCTTACCTACTTTATCTGCATCAAAATAATTTATATTTTTTGACTCTTTAAAAGATATTCTTTCAATAATATTATCACCATAAAGACGTTTTAGTTGGTCATAACCTTTAGTTCCAACTGTAATTATTTTTAGCGTTTTTCCTTCATCTAAAATTTTTTGAAAGTATAGTTTAGCTTTTTTAATAATATTTGTATTAAAACCTCCACAAAGACCTCTGTCTGATGTCATTACAACACACAAATGTACTTTGTCTTCTCCAGAGCCAGATAAAAGTTTTGGAGCATTTTCAATATCTGAAATACCATTTGATAAGTTTAAAATAATATTATTCATTTTATCGGAATAGGGTCTACCTTTCTCAGCACTCTCCTGGGCTCTTCTTAGCTTCGCAGCAGCTACCATTTTCATTGCCTTAGTAATCTTTTGTGTAGACTTAACGCTTGATATTCTTTTTTTTAGATCGTCTAAACTAGCCATTATTTTTTATGAGTTAAAATCTTTCTTTAGTTGTAGAATAATTTCATTCAACTCTTTTTCTTTATCATCCTCAAGTTTTCCTGAAGCTGTGATCGAATCAATAATCTCTGGTTTTTCAGCTTTACATTTTTCAATAATTTTATTCTCGAAACTTGCAATATCCTTAAGTTCAATGTCATCGAGATGACCTCTAACTCCACAAAATACAGAAATGACTTGTTCTGCAACTGTCATAGGCGAATATTGATTTTGCTTCAAAAGTTCAGTTAACTTTGATCCTCTGTTAAGTAATTTCTGAGTAGATGCATCGAGGTCTGAACCAAATTGTGCAAACGCAGCCATTTCTCGATATTGTGCAAGTTCTAATTTCATGGAACCTGAAACTTTCTTCATCGCTTTAGTTTGAGCAGATGATCCAACTCTTGACACAGATAATCCAACATTTATAGCAGGTCTTATACCTTGGTTAAAAAGTTCTGTTTCAAGAAATATTTGACCATCAGTAATTGAAATAACATTTGTTGGTATGAATGCAGAAACATCTCCACCTTGAGTTTCAATGATTGGAAGAGCGGTTAGTGACCCTCCGCCATGCTCATCACTTAGTTTTGCAGCTCTTTCTAATAATCTACTGTGTAAATAAAATACATCCCCGGGATACGCTTCTCTTCCTGGAGGTCTTCTTAAAAGAAGTGACATTTGTCTATATGCAACAGCTTGTTTTGATAAATCATCATAAATAATCAAGGCATGCATACCATTATCTCTAAAATACTCACCCATAGTGCATCCAGTGTAAGGAGCTAAAAACTGAAGAGGGGCTGCATCTGATGCTGTTGCTGCTACTATTGTAGTATATTCCATAGCGCCAGCTTCTTCTAATGTTTTTTCAATCTGTCTAACAGTAGACCTCTTTTGGCCTACGGCTACATAAATACAATATAATTTTTTCTTTTCATCACCAGACTCATTAATTTTTTTTTGGTTAATTATAGCATCAATTGCAACTGCTGTTTTTCCTGTTTGTCTATCGCCAATTATTAATTCTCTTTGTCCTCTTCCAATTGGAACTAAACTATCAATTGATTTAAGGCCGGTTTGCATTGGTTCACTAACAGATTTACGTGGAATTATGCCAGGAGCTTTAACTTCAACCCTACTTCTTTTTAAACTTTTATCTAATGTACCTTTTCCATCAATTGGGTTTCCTAAACCATCAACTACTCTACCAAGCAATTCTTTCCCAACTGGTGTATCAACAATCGCGCCAGTTCTTTTTACAGTATCACCTTCTTTTACTGCTCTATCATCACCAAAAATTACAACACCTACATTTTCACTTTCTAGGTTTAATGCCATTCCTTTCGATCCATCAGAGAATTCTACCATTTCTCCAGCTTGAACATTATCTAGTCCATAAATTCTTGCTATACCATCTCCCACTGATAAAACTTGACCAACCTCTGTAACCTCAGCTTTATCTCCAAATTTTTTAATTTGTTCTTTTAATATTTTTGTAACTTCTGAAGGATTTATTTCCATTTAAGCCTCTATCATTGTATTTTCGATTTGTTGTAATTTATTTTTAATAGAGGTGTCTACCATAATACTACCAACTTGTATCACCAAACCTCCAATTAAACTTTTATCATATTTATAGTCTAATTTTATTTTTGCGTTAAAATTTTGAGATAATTCATCTTTTATTTTACTTACTTGTTCTCCTGACAATTCTTTGGAGGAGATTAGTTCAGCTTTTACTTCTCCTCTTTTTTTTGAACAAGTATCAACAAAATCTTGAAGAATTGTTTTTACATAAAAAAATCTTCTTTTCGATATTAGAAAACCAAGAAATTTTGATATTAAATTATTTAATTTATAGTTTTCGACAATTTTGCTAATTACATTCTGTAGTTCATTTACAGAATTAGTTGGATCTTTTATTAATGAACTGAAATCTTTGCTCTCATCTATTAATTTTATTAAAGATATTGATTGTTCTTCAATAACATCTGCTGAATTATTTTCTTTTGCTAATTCGTATAGTGCCAAAGAATATCTGCCTGCTGTGGTTACTGAAAAACTGTTATTTTTGCTCAATTTTAACTCTTTATTTTAGAAGATTTTTTGGATTAAGTAGCATATGAGTTTAGTGTCTTCAAGTAACAGATTGACTAATTATCGTAAGATTTGTCAATTAATTGAAGGTTATTGGGTCAACATCAACTGTTAGTTTTATTTCTTTAGGTAATTTGTATGTAATTAAGATTTCACCAAGTCTTTTTTGGATATTAGTGCCTTTTTTAGACCTTATCAAAAGTCTCTGCCTATATTTTTGTCTCACTCGATATATAGGTGCATTAACAGGTCCCAAAATTTTATCGTTTAAGGATTGTGATAACATTGTTTTTAAATTCATTGACTCTTTTTCTAAATTTTTTTCATTTGAAGACGTGAGTATTAATGAGACAAATCTTTCATAAGGTGGTAAATTATTTTTTTCTCTTAATTTCAATTCATTTTCTAAAAAAATAAAAGGATCTGGATTTGTTATTTGATTAATAATATTTTGGTTTGAGTTATATGTTTGAAAATATACTGTAGCTGGTTTGCCAGCTCTACCTGCCCTTCCAGATAATTGGTGATAAAGTTGTAAGTTTTTTTCTGCTGTTCTTAAATCATGTCCATTTGAGTTAAGATCAATATCTAAAATAACAATACAATTTAATTTTGGAAAATGAAAACCTTTAGAAACTAATTGGGTTCCAATAAGTATATCAATTTTCCCTTTAACTATATCTTCTAATTTATTTTTAGAAGATTTTTTATTCATAGTATCACTAGAAAAAATCGATATTTTCTTATTTGGGAATTTAAGCTTAACCTCTTCTGAAATTCTCTCAACACCAGGTCCACTAAAAACAAAATCACATTTTTCACCTTTCTTACAATCTCTACTTAATAAAGATTGAAAACCACAATAATGACAAAGTAATCTACTTTTATGTTTATGAAATACTAAGTTTATAGAACAATTTGGACAGGAATAAACATTTAAACATTTTTTACAAAGAGCATATGGAGCAAAACCTCGTCTATTAATAAAAAACAATACTTGGTCATTTTTTTTTAGATGGTTATTTACTTTTTCCAAAGTTTCATGAGCAATCCACGATTGTTTATCTAACCTATTTTTGTTTAAGTCTATTATTTCATATGAAGGTAAATTTGCATCTTTATATCTTTTGGTTAAACGTGATACAGAATACTTTTTTTTCTTAATATTTGCATATGTTTCTACCGAGGGTACAGCAGTAACAAGATTAATAGGTATATTTTCAAAATTAGCTCTGGCTATTGCCATATCTCTTGCATTATAAATTACACCTTCATCTTGCTTGAATGATTGATCGTGTTCTTCGTCTACAATTATAATTCCAAGGTTTTTAAATGGCAAAAATAATGATGAACGAGCTCCAATTATTACATTAATTTTTCCTGATGATATTCCACTCCAGATTATTTTCTTTTTTTTAGGTGTTACTCCAGAGTGCCATACTGCAGCACTAAAACCAAAAAATTCTTCAAATTTGCTTTCAAATTCTGTAGTTAGGCCAATTTCAGGTAGCAGAATCATTGCTTGAAGGCCTTTTTCTAATAATTGTTTTATATGTTTAAAATAGACAATTGTTTTTCCTGACCCTGTAGTTCCTTGTAGAAGATGGACTCTAAATTTATTATTTTTTTTTGAAATTTCATCAAAAGTTTTTCTTTGATCTGAAGATAGAGTAAACTTATTCACAAACTTTTGTTTATTATAAGGTAAATAATTTTCATCTTCATAATTAGTAATTGCCTCTCCACTAAGTAAATGTAGTTTTAAACACATTCCTTTTGGCACAAGGTTATATTCCGAAAACCAATTCAAAAAAGTTATTGTTTCTTTTTTAAGTGCTTTAATTTCTATTTTTTTTAGAATTTTTTTTATCTGAAAATTTTTGTTATTTGTTTTTTCAAATGTATCCCAAACTACTCCTGTTATTTTTGATTTTCCAAATGGTACATAAACATAGTCTCCAACTTTAAGATCTATGTCACTTTCATATGTAAAAGGGAAATTGAATATATTGGGTATTAAAATAGGATATTTCATAAATAAATTATGAAATATATTAAGAGTGAATTTGTCTTTTATCTACCGATAATGCAGCTTCTTTTATTGCTTCAGAAAAAGTAGGGTGAGCGTGACATGTTCTTGCAATATCCTCCGAACTAGCGCCAAATTCCATTGCAACAGACATTTCTGCAATCATTTCTCCAGCATGAGGTCCGATTATATGTACTCCCAACACTCTATCTGTTTTACTTTCAGCTAATATTTTAACGAATCCCTCTGGTTCATTTATTGCTTTGGCTCTTGAGTTTGCCATAAAAGGGAATTTACCTACTTTGTAGTTTATTTTTTTCTCTTTTAATTCTTCCTCGTTTTTACCAACATAGGCCACCTCTGGTGAAGTATAAATTACACCTGGTATTATATCATAATTTACATGACCCGACTGTCCAGCAATTAGCTCTGCTACAGCTATTCCTTCCTCCTCAGCTTTATGAGCCAACATTGGTCCATCTATAACATCACCAATTGCGTAAATATTTTTAACATTAGTCTCAAAATTTTTATTAATTATAATTTTTCCTTTTTGATCACGATTTACACCTATTTTTTCTAAATTTAATTTATCTGTATACGGTTTTCTTCCAACAGAAATTAAAACTACGTCAGCTTCAATTTTGTTTTTTGATTCTTTATTAGAGGTTTCTATTATTACTCCTTGGTCATTTTTAGTAATTTTTTCAACTTTAGTATTTAATTCAAATTTAATATTTTGTTTTTTAAGTATTTTCATAAATTCATTTGAAATTTCTTTATCAAGTCCAGGAGTGATGTGATCTAAATATTCTATGACATGAACCTCCGTACCTAATCTTGACCAAACAGAACCCATTTCCAGTCCTATATACCCACCCCCTACAACAACCATTTTTTTTGGTAATTTTGAAATGCTGAGAGCTCCTGTTGATGAAAGAATTTTTTTTTCATCAAAATCTATTCCTGGAAGAGGCAAGGGTTCTGATCCTGTACTTATAATAGTTTTATCAGTTTTAATTTTTGTTTCTGATCTATCATTTTTGACTAAAATTTCGTTTTTTTCACTAAAAGATCCGACTCCTTTAAAGTAAGTAACTTTATTTTTTTTAAATAAGAACTCCACTCCTTTTGTTAGCGCTGCAACAGAATTATCTTTATTGCTCATCATTTTTTCTAGATTTAGCTTAATTTCTCCAGTTTCTATACCTATATTAGAAAAATTTTTAGCCCTATGAAAACTTTCTGACATGTTTAATAAACTTTTAGAAGGAATACATCCTATGTTAAGACAAGTGCCGCCCAAGGATCCTCGAGACTCGACACATGCTGTTTTTAATCCTAATTGAGATAGTCTAATTGCACATACGTATCCTGCAGGCCCTCCCCCGATTACAGTAACATCAAATTTTTCAGTCATTAGATATTTAAAAATAATCTTCTGGGGTCTTCTAAATTTTCTTTAACAGTTTTTAAGAATGACACGGATTCCTTTCCATCAATAATTCTATGATCATATGATAAGGCCAAATACATTATTGGTTTTACTTTTATTTCACCATTATCATTTACTGGTCTGTCAACAATATTATGCATACCTAATACACCTGATTGAGGAGGATTTAATATTGGCGTCGAAAGCATAGAACCGTAAACACCTCCATTGCTTATTGTAAAGGTACCACCCTGTAAGTCTTCAATTGTTAGGCTACCCTCATTTGCTTTTTCAGATAATTTTTTAATTTCTTTTTCTATTTCTGCAAATGACATCTCGTCTGCATTTCTTAGCACTGGAACTACTAAACCTTTTTCAGTTCCAACGGCGAAACTTATATTGTAATAATTTTTATAAATTATATCCTGATCTTCAATTTCAGCATTAATTGCTGGAAACAATTTTAGTCCAACTACACAAGCTTTTACAAAAAATGACATGAGACCTAGCTTAATTCCATATCTACTTTTAAAATCTTCTTGGTTATCTTTTCTCATTGCCATAATCCCGGACATATCTACTTCATTAAAAGTAGTTAACATTGCTGCATTTTCTTGGGCTTGTTTTAATCTTTTGGCAATCGTTTGTCTTAAACGCGTCATTTTAATTCTCTCTTCTTCACCGTATTTAATTCTTCTCTGGTTAGGTTGTGGGTTGGCGCCCATCATACTAATTAGATCGCCTTTTAAAATTCTTCCTGCTTTTCCTGTCCCCTTTACATTATCTAGGTTGATTTTTTTTTCTGCAACCATTTTTCTTACTGCTGGTGAAAGAACAATTGGCTGTTGTGAAATTTCTTCAGTTTTAACTTCTTCGGTCAAAAGTAATGGTTGTTCTTCTTTTGGCTCCATTGAATTGTCTTCAGTCAATACTAGTGGTTCCTCAAGCTTAGTTTGAGGTTTTTTTTCTATATCTAAATTAATTATATTACTTTTCTGATCTATGACTTCCTTCTCCTCGTTATTTTCGAGTTGTTTATTAGTTTCAGTTAGTTTTTCTATTTCTAGTTCCTCTTTAGAAATTGAACCCAAAATAGCTCCAACTTCAACTGTGTCTCCATCTTTAAAACTAATTTCTGATAAAGTCCCACTAATTGGAGAAGGAACTTCTAAATTCACTTTGTCAGTTTCCAATTCAACTATTGCCTCATCGGCCTCAACTGTTTCACCTATTTTTTTCAACCATTTAGAAACTGTTGCTTCTGTTATACTTTCACCTAACGTAGGGACTAAAATTTTTTCACTCATTAATTAAATACTTTATTTATAATTTCTTGTTGCTCAAGTTGATGCCTTTTAGCATATCCAGTGGCTGGTGATGCATCAGGACTTCTTCCAATATAAGAAACTTCATTATTTTTAGCTTTAATGGTATCCAATGTCCATTGTATATAATCTCTCACTGAAAACCATGCGCCCATATTTTTTGGCTCTTCCTGACACCAATAAAAATTAGCATTTTTAGCGTATGGTTTAAGTTCTTTTACTAAACTCTTCGCTGGGAAAGGATAAAGTTGCTCAATTCTAAACATGACCACATCATCTCTTTTTAACTTTTCTCTAGCATTCAAAAGATCAAAATATACTTTTCCCGAACAGATTATAACTTTTTTAATTTCACTAGATTTTTTTAATTTAATAAAATTTTTAGATTGATCACTTAATGCATGATCCCACATTATTCGATGAAATGATGTTTGCTTACTAAAATCATCAATGGTTGATACACAAAACTTATTTCTTAATAAAGATTTAGGTGTCATGATTACAAGTGGTTTTCTAAAATCACGATGTATTTGTCTACGTAAAGCATGAAAATAATTTGCTGGAGTTGTACAATTCATAACTTGAAGGTTATCATTTGCACACATTTGTAAAAATCTTTCAAGTCTAGCTGATGAATGTTCTGGTCCTTGACCTTCATAACCATGAGGTAATAACATTACTAAGCCTGAAGCTCTTTGCCATTTTCTTTCACCAGAAGCAATAAATTGATCAATTATAACTTGCGCGCCATTAGCAAAATCACCAAACTGAGCTTCCCAGATTGTAAGCGTATTTGGTTCAACTAAACTATATCCATATTCAAATCCTAAAACTGCGAGTTCAGATAAAAAACTATCTACTATTTCAAATTTTTTTTGGTTATTTGAGATGTTGTTTAAAGGAATATATCTAGAGTTATCCATCTGATCTCTTAAAACTGAATGTCTCTGACTAAAAGTCCCCCTGCCAGAGTCCTGCCCAACAAATCGAACTGGAAAACCCTCATCTAATAACGAACCAAATGCTAAAGACTCAGCGGTAGACCAGTCAATATTTACGCCATCATCAACAGATTTTTTTCTAATTTGTAGAATTTTGTTAATAGTTTTGTGAATATTTATTTCTGCTGGAACCACATTTATTTTATGTGAAATATTTTTAAGTATTTCTTTATCTGCTCCAGTAATGCCTCTTTTATCTTTTCCTTTTTTAGGTTTATAGCTAGACCAGGCTCCTTCAAACCATTCAATTTTAGGATTATAATCTTTAGCTGTTTTAAATTGATCATCTAAAAGGTCTTTAAATCTTTTTATTTGATCATTTAAACCCTCTTTGGATATTAAATTTTCGTTAATAAGTTTAGATCCATATATATTTGCTGTTGATTGATGCGATCTAATTTTTTTATACATCAATGGTTGGGTGAATGATGGCTCATCTCCTTCATTATGTCCAAATCGTCTGTAACAAACTAAATCGATAACTACATCTCTATTAAACTGCAATCTAAACTCAGTAGCGATTCTTGAGCCATAAACAACTGCTTCTGGGTCATCTCCATTGACATGGATGATAGGTGCATCAACCATTTTAGCAATATCTGAAGGGTGAGGGGAAGATCTTGCAAACCTTGGACTTGTAGTAAATCCTATTTGATTATTTACTATTATGTGAATTGTTCCACCTGTGTTGTGCCCCGGTAAACCCGACATTGCAAAACATTCAGCTACAATACCCTGTCCAGCAAAAGCAGCGTCGCCATGTATTAAAATTGGAATTACTTTATTTCTCTCAGCATCTTTATGAAAAAATTGTTTTGCTCTAGTCTGACCTAATACAACCGGATTAACTGCTTCCAAGTGTGAAGGATTGTCTGTTAAACTTACATGAACAGAATTTCCATCAAATTCCCTGTCTGATGAAGCTCCCAAATGATATTTCACATCCCCAGCACTATCTTCGTCTGTATTATTTATTTCACCTGCAAATTCGTTAAATATTCTTTTGTATGATTTTTGTAAAACGTTAGCTAAAACATTTAGTCTTCCTCTGTGAGACATTCCAATTTTAACCTCTTTAATCTTAGATTGGCCCCCAATTTTTATAATTTGTTCAAGACCTGGAATTAAGCTTTCACCTCCATCTAAACCAAACCTTTTAGAACCAACATATTTTGTATGTAAAAATTTCTCAAATCCCTCAGCTTGAATTAATTTATTTAAAATTGCACTTTTACCGTTTTCTGTAAATTTTAATGCATTTTCGTCTTTTTCTACCCTGTCCCTAAACCATTTTCTTTCTGTTGGATTGGATATGTGCATATATTCATAGCCAATTGATCCACAATAAGTTTTTCTGAGTATGGATAAAATTTCTCTTATGCTTGAATATTCTTTATTTAAAACACCATCTAAATATATTTGCTTATCATAATCTTCTTTGTCAAAACCGTAATTTTCTGGATGTAATTCATCTAGATATTCACTTTCTCTTATTTCTAATGGATCTAATTTAGAGAGTAGATGACCTCTTTGTCTATAAGATCTAATGAGTGAAACAGCTCTTATTGAATTACTATTACCAGCTACTAAATCAGCCTGATTAACTTTTAAATCAGATTCTTCTTTTTTTAATTCAATATTTTCTTTAATTTTTACTTTTTTTGGACTCCATGAAGGACCTTTTATTTCTTTTATAACAGAGTCTAGATCTTCACCTATATCAAGAAAATATTCTTTCCACGCATTTGGTAGGCTAGGATCTTCATTTATGAACTTTACATACATTTGCTCAATAAATGCATTGTTTGATTTGTTTAAAAATGAAGTTTTTTTGTATTCAAGATTTTTGGAAGCTGACATATTTATTATTTAAATATTATACAAACAAAATGTTATCAATTAGACAATTTATTTAGTAGCGTTTTTCCAATATCTGAAGGAGAATTAGCAACAGTAATACCACAATCTTGCATAGTTTTTATCTTTTCTTCTGCATTTCCTTTGCCACCTGAAATAATAGCACCAGCATGTCCCATTCTTCTTCCTGACGGAGCAGTTACTCCAGCTATAAATCCAACTATTGGTTTTTTTATTTTATGATTTTTTACAAATTCTGCTGCTTCTTCTTCGGCAGTTCCGCCTATTTCTCCAATCATTAGTATAGACTCTGTTTGATCATCATTTAAAAATAAATCAAGGCAATCAATGAAATTAGTTCCATTAATTGG
Source organism: Pelagibacterales bacterium SAG-MED34 (assembly GCA_014653665.1). Classification (GTDB taxonomy): domain Bacteria; phylum Pseudomonadota; class Alphaproteobacteria; order Pelagibacterales; family Pelagibacteraceae; genus Pelagibacter. The sequence goes on from JACWEE010000009.1 coordinate 19,285, forward strand.
ATCACCACCAATTCCTATACATGTTGATTGACCAAGATTATTCTCAGTTGTCTGAGCAACTGCCTCATAGGTTAGTGTTCCTGATCTGGATACAATTCCAACTGAACCTTTTTTATGAATATTGCCTGGCATAATTCCAATTTTACATTCGTTAGGTGTAATTATTCCTGGACAATTTGGACCAATTAATCTGGATTTGGAGTCCTTTAATTTTTTTTTAACCTTTAGCATATCAAGAATAGGTATTCCCTCACTAACACAAACAATTAATTCAATAGATGCTTCAATGGCTTCAATGATGGCTGACGAAGCAAACTTTGCAGGTACATATATCATTGTTGCATCCGCACCAGTGGCATCTTTTGCTTCTTTAACAGTATTAAATACTGGTCTTTCTAAATGAATTTGTCCACCTTTGTTTGGTGTTACTCCCCCAACTAAATTTGTTCCATATTTAATAGATTGTTCAGAATGAAAGGTACCATGAGATCCTGTAAAACCTTGGCAAATTACTTTTGTATTTTTATCAATTAATACTGACATTATTTTATTGCCTCTACAACTTTTTTTGCAGCATCTGATAAGTCATTCGCAGATATAATTTTTAAACCAGAATTCTCTAAAATCTTTTTTCCTTCTTCAAAGTTTGTTCCTGCTAATCTTACTACTAACGGTACTTTAATTTTAATTTCTTTTGCTGCATCTACAACACCTTGTGCAAGTACATCACATCTCATAATTCCACCAAAAATATTTATCAATATTCCTTTAACATTTTTATCTGATAAAATAATTTTGAAAGCAGCAGAAACTTTTTCTTTTGATGCTCCACCTCCCACATCTAAAAAATTTGCAGGCTCTTCACCATAAAGTTTTATGATATCCATTGTAGCCATTGCTAATCCTGCACCGTTTACCATACATCCTATGCTTCCATCTAATTTTATATATGCCAAGTCATGTTTACTTGCTTCAATCTCAGTGGCTTCTTCCTCATTAAAGTCTCTTAATTTTTGTATCTCAGGATGTTTAAATAATGCATTCTCATCGAATGTCATTTTTGCATCAAGACAAACTACTTTATTTTCTTTCGTTAAAATAAGTGGATTTATTTCTACTAAATTTGCGTCATTTTCTATGAACATTTTATAAATTGCTTTTATTAAGCTTATAGCTTCTAAATTGGAATTATTATCTAATTCAAAAACCTTAGTAATTTTTTTACAATCTTCCTCTGAAATTTCTTGGTTAAAATCGACTTTAGTTGTTAAAATTTTTTCAGGTGTGTTTTGAGCTACTTCTTCAATGTTCATTCCTCCTTGATCACTTGAAATAAATGCAATTTTTGAACTTGCTCTATCAACTAGGCAAGAAAGATAGAATTCTTTACTAATATTAGATACTTCCTCGACATAGAGTCTTTTTACTTCTCTACCTAAAGGCCCTGTTTGATGAGTAATTAAGTTTTTGCCAAGTAAAGTATTAGCCTCTTTCTCTAAATTTTCCAAATTGTCAACAATTTTTACTCCACCAGCCTTGCCCCTTCCTCCAGCATGAATTTGAGCTTTAAGAACATACTTATCAGTTTTCAATTCTTTAGTTTTCAATAAAAGATCTGATACACTTAACGCAAATACTCCCTCGGGGACATTGGCTCCATATTTTTTAAGAATTTGTTTTGCTTGGTGCTCGTGAATATTCATTTAGTCTTTATTCAAATCAGGATCTATTTTTGATGCTGCATCCCACAATTTGATTACTGCTTCCACAGAATTATTGAATTCTGTTTTTTCATTTTCATTTAGATCAATCTCTTCAATTCTCTCGACACCTTCTTTCCCAATGATAACAGGCACTCCAGCGTACACATTATTAATACCATATTCTCCATGTAGATGTGCTGCACATGGTAAAAGTTTTTTTTGATCTTTTAAAAATGCTTCAGCCATCTCTACACCTGAAGCCGCTGGTGCATAAAATGCAGATCCTTTTTCCAAATATTTAACAATCTCAGCACCACCGTCTCTTGTACGTTGATTTATACTCTCTAATTTTTCTTCAGAAATTTTTCCCTCTTTTAATAAATCCATCAAAGGTTTCCCGGAGACCTTGGTAAATCTTGGAAGAGGCACCATTGTATCGCCATGCCCACCCATAACCATTGCATCAATTTCTCTTACAGGTACGTTTAATTCTTCAGATAAAAAAAGTTTAAAACGTGAACTATCTAAAATACCAGCCATCCCAACTACTTTATTTGCTGGAAGTCCTGAATATTTTTGAAATGCCATTACCATAACATCTAATGGATTTGTAATGCATATAACAAAAGCATTAGGCGCGTTTAATTTTATTCCTTCTGCAACTTGCTTAATAATTTTTAAATTAATTCCAAGTAAATCATCTCTGCTCATACCTGGCTTTCTTGGTACTCCTGCAGTTATGATAATTACATCAGAACCTTTAATATCTTCATAATTATCTGTTCCTGAAAATTTTACGTTAAATCCATCTACTGACGAAGATTGTGCAATATCGAGGCCTTTTCCTTTAGCAATTCCACTAGCTACATCAAATAGAACAACCTCATTTACAAGCTCTTTTAATCCAATTAAGTGTGCTAAGGTTCCACCAATTTGACCAGCGCCTATTAAAGAAATTTTTGACATAATTTATTCCATAGTTGGCATAATAAATTCAGGATTTGACCTTATGCCTGAAGGCCATCTAGAGGTAATAGTTTTTAATTTTGTATAAAATTTTATTCCTTCCATGCCGTGCATCCCACTATCTCCGAATAATGATCTTTTCCATCCACCAAAGCTATGGAATGCCATAGGAACTGGGATTGGAACATTTATTCCAACCATTCCAACCTGGATTTTACTTGCAAAAGTTCTACCTGCATCTCCATCTCTAGTATAAATACTTACACCGTTTCCATACTCATGCTCGTTTATCATTTTAGTTGCTTCTTCAAAAGTTTTTACTCTTACCACTGATAGAACTGGACCAAAAATCTCTTCTTTATAAATTCTCATATCAGTAGTTACGTGATCAAATAAACATCCACCTATGTAAAAACCATTTTCATACCCTTGAAGTTTTAAATCTCTACCATCAAGAACTAACTTAGCTCCCTCTTTAACTCCTAAATCGACATATTCTTTTACTTTTTCTAAATGCTGTTTTGTAACAAGAGGACCCATTTCTGAGGATTTATCCATACCAGGACCAATTTTTAATGCTTCAGCTTTTTTTGCTAACCTAGATACTAACTCATCACCAATATCACCGACTGCTACTGCAACAGACTGAGCCATACATCTTTCACCTGCAGAACCATATGCAGCACCCATAAGACCATTTACAGCTCCTTCTAAATCGCAATCAGGCATCACCACTAAATGATTTTTAGCTCCCCCTAACGCTTGGACTCTTTTTTCGTTTTTGGCAGCATTCTCATATATATATTTAGCTATAGGTGTTGATCCAACAAAACTTACAGCTTTAATATCATCGTTTGTAAGTATAGCGTCTACAACTTCTTTATCTCCATTAACTACATTAAAAACTCCATCAGGAACACCAGCTTCGTGAAGTAATTCTGCTAATCTCATTGGGCATGATGGATCTTTTTCAGATGGTTTAAGAATAAAAGTATTTCCACATGCAATAGCTAATGGAAACATCCACATTGGAACCATTGCAGGAAAATTAAAAGGTGTTATTCCAGCAGCTACACCTAAAGGCTGTCGCATTGAATAACTATCAACATTAGTCCCAACATTCTCAGAAAATTCGCCTTTAAGAACATGAGGGATACCACATGCAAACTCAACAACTTCTAGTCCTCTTATTAATGATCCTTTTGCGTCCTCATAAACTTTTCCATGTTCTGAGACTATTAACTTTGTTAATTCATCGAAATTTTTTTCTATAAGTTCTTTAAACTTAAACATTATCCTAGCTCTTTGGAGTGCTGGTTTGAGTGACCATGTCTCAAAGGCTTTCTTAGCAATTTCAACTGTTTTATCTAAATCTGATTTAGTAGCTAAAATAACTTCCGACTCTTGCTCACCAGTAGCTGGATTAAAAACTTGGCCTTTTCTCTCTGAAGTACCATTTATTAGTTTTCCACCAACAAAATGTTTGATTATATTCATGAGTGAAATTATTTAATTAAGTAATTAGGCCGTTGCAAGCATTTTCTTTATCTCTGCAATAGCTTTTGCAGGATTCAGGCCCTTTGGGCAAGCATTTGTGCAATTCAAGATAGTATGACATCGATATAACTTAAGTTCATCAGCTACTTTTTTAAGTCTTTCTTTTCTATCTTCATCTCTACTATCAATTATCCATCTATAAGCCTGAAGTAAGACGGCTGGACCTAAATATTTTTCACCGTTCCACCAATAACTCGGGCAAGACGTTGAACAACATGCACACATTATACATTCATACAATCCATCTAATTTTGCTCTATCGTCTTTAGATTGAATATTTTCTTTATCATTTACTTTTGAAGTTTTTAACCAAGGTTCAACGGACTCATATTGTTTATATAATGTACTCAAATCACCGATTAAATCTTTTAAGACCTTTAGATGTGGCAAAGGATAGATATCAATGTCTCCATTTAATTCTGAATGGGCTTTAGTACATGCTAAACCATTTTTTCCATTCATATTCATTGCACAAGATCCACAAACTCCATGAGCACAAGATCTTCTATAAGCTACAGAAGGATCTATTTCATTTTTAATTTTGTTTAAAATATCAAGGACTTTGGATGAACAATTATCCATATCAACTTCATAGGTATCAAGTCTTGGATTTTCATTTGTAGACGGATCCCATCTATAAACATTTACTTTTCTAATATTATTTGAACCTGTTTTGTCTTTATAGTATTGACCTTTTTCTACCTTTGAATTTGTAGGTAAATTTAATTGAACCATTAATATACTCTTTCCTGTGGAGGAAAATATTGTACATCATTTGTGAGTGTTGATCTATGAACAGGTCTGTAATTAATTTTAGTTTTTGAACCGTTACACCAAGACAGAGTATGTTGCATATAGTTTTCATCGTCTCTCTTTGGAAAATCTTCTCTTGCATGAGCTCCTCTGCTTTCTTTTCTGTGATACGCAGAGTCCATTGTCGTTATTGCTTGTCTAATTAAGTTGTCAAATTCTAGAGTTTCAACTAAATCTGTATTAAATATTAATGACTTATCTTTTACAGAAAGAGAGTCCATTCCATCATAAGGCTTTCTAATTTCATCAACACCTTCCTTTAATGTTTTCTCAGTTCTAAATACAGCACACTTTGATTGCATTGTTTTTTGCATTGAAAGTCTTAGTTCAGATGTTGGATTTGAACCTTCTGAGTTTCTTAATTTGTCAAATCTATCTAAACATCTATCCGTTTCATTTTTATCAATTTCATCATGCTTCATTCCAGGTTTTACTAATTCTGCTGCTCTTTTAGCTGCAGCTCTTCCAAAAACCACTAAATCTATTAGTGAGTTTGAACCTAATCTATTTGCACCATGGACAGAAACACAGGCTGCTTCCCCAATAGCCATTAACCCAGGCACAGTTTTCTCAGATCCATTTAATGTAAGAACCTCTGCTTTATAATTTGTTGGTATCCCACCCATATTATAATGCACTGTGGGTACCACTGGTATAGGTTCCTTAGTTACATCAACGTTAGCAAATAATTTAGAAGCCTCTGATATTCCTGGAAGCCTCTCATCTATAACTTTTGGATCCAAATGATCAATATGAAGATGAACATGATCTTGTTCTTTTCCTATACCTCTGCCTTCGTTAATTTCTACTGCAATTGATCTACTTACGACATCTCTAGATGCTAAATCTTTTGCTTTAGGAGCGTAACGCTCCATAAATCTTTCTCCTTTTGAATTTACTAGATAACCACCTTCTCCTCTTACACCTTCTGAAATTAATGTTCCATGACCATATATTCCTGTCGGATGAAATTGTACAAATTCCATATCTTGTAAAGGTAATCCAGCTCTTAAAGCCATAGCATTACCATCTCCTGTGCAAGTATGAGCTGAAGTAGCTGAGTAATAAACTTTTCCATAACCCCCTGTTGCTATAATAGTTGTATGGGATCTAAATCTGTGAATTGTTCCGTCATTAAGGTTCCAAGCAATTATACCTTTGCATGCTCCATCTTTCATTATTAAATCTAGTGCAAAATATTCTATAAAAAATTCAGTATTATGTTTTAAAGCTTGTCCATACAATGTGTGAAGTATTGCATGTCCAGTTCTATCTGCTGCTGCACAGGTTCTTTGGACTGTTTCATTTCCATAGTTTTTTGTCATACCCCCAAAAGGTCTTTGATAAATTTTTCCTTCTTCAGTTCGACTAAATGGAACACCATACTTTTCTAACTCAAGAACAGCAGCTGGCGCTTCTTTACATAAATACTCGATAGAGTCCTGGTCACCTAACCAATCAGCACCTTTGACTGTGTCATACATGTGCCATCTCCAGTCATCTTCTCCCATATTTCCGAGTGCTGCAGAAATACCCCCTTGGGCTGCAGATGTGTGACTTCTTGTTGGGAATACTTTAGATACACATGCCGTTTTTAGACCAGCTTCACTTAGACCAACAGCAGCTCTCAGTCCGGATCCACCTGCACCTAAAACAACAACATCATATTCATGATCAATAATTTTGTACGCACTCATAACTATATATTAAATACCAAGATAATTATTATTAATGGAAATACTATAGCAAAGATATTTAATGATTTATTTGCGGCATTTTTGATTTTTTCGTCCTCTATATAATCTTCAAAAACCTCACTAATACTTAAAGCTGAGAAAAAATATGCAAAAATCAAAAAAAGGCTAAATAAGAACTTAGATGGTTGGGATGTAATGAATAAAAGTAATTCATGATAGCCTTTGTCATAAACAGAAGCCAAATTTATTGAAAACCATAGCATTAATGGTAGCAAAATTGCAGAACTTACTTTTAGAAAAAGCCATTTCTTAGTTACAGATCCCATTAAATTAAGTGCCTTCCTATAAGAAAAATTATAACAGTAAGAGGAAATGATCCAATCAGAACTATTAATCCTGTTACTTTTGTAGTTTTTTGCTCAAATCCATATCCTAAATCCATGATTAAATGCCTCATTTCGCTGAGCATTTGAAATGTGAAAGACCAAATAATTCCCAAACAGACAAATTTACCAACGAGAGATGACAAGAAAAAATTAGTAAATACATAACTTTCCTCTCCTAATAATAAAGATGCTACCCAAATACCTATCAAAGTTATTGTAAAAAAGTTTATTATACCAGTTATTCTGTGTGATATTGAAACCAATGAAGAGATGTGCCAGTTATAAATTTGTATATGAGGTGATATTGGATTTTTATTTTCCATAAAAACCTTTTTCTACCAAAGCCTCAGCAATTTCAACTGCATTTAGTGCAGCACCTTTTAATAAATTATCAGATACAACCCATAAATTTATAGAATTTGGCTGAGAAGAGTCTTCACGTATTCTTGATATAAATGTTTCAAATTTATCTTCAGCTTCTACAGGCGTAATGTATCCTCCGTCTTTTTGTTCATCTACTACCTTGCATCCTGGTGATGATGATAAAACATTTCTTATTTCTTCTAAGTCATGTTGCTTATAAAACTCAACATTTACACTTATAGAGTGGGAAACAAGAACAGGAATTCTCACACAAGTAGAAGTTATGTTGATTTTAGGGTCTAAGATTTTTTTTACTTCATCATGATTTTTTTGCTCTTCTTTGGTGCTTCCATTCTCAAGAAAACTATCTATGTGTGGTATAGCGTTAAAAGCAATCTGCTTAGTAAAATTTTTAGACTCCACCTTTTTATTTTCCAATACTTCTTTTGTCTGAGATATAAGTTCATCCATACCATCTTTGCCCGCACCAGATACTGACTGATAAGTTGATGCAACTATCCTTTTAACATTATATAAATCATGTAAAGGTTTAAGAGCTACTACTATTGGAATCACAGAACAATTGGCATTTGCTATAATGTTTTTATTTTTAAATTTAGGTAATTCTTTAGAATTTACCTCTGGAACAACTAAAGGAATTTCTGGATCTTTTCTAAAGAATTTCGAATTATCAATTACAATTGTTTTTTCAGCTGCAATCGGTGCCCATTTTTCAGCAATTGAAGAACCAGCTGCAAAAAAAGCAATTTTTACTTTTGAGAAGTCAAATTGCTCTAAATTACTAACAGTATGATCTTTTCCTAAAAAATTAATTTTTTTTCCTTCACTATTTGAAGATGCAACTAAGTAAGCCTCTGTTATTGGAAATTTTTTTTTTTCCAAAACTTCTATTAATTTACGACCTACGTTTCCTGTCGCTCCTACTATTGCTATATTCATGATATTTTAAAGTTTTATACTAAATGAAAGGTAAATCACAAACTTTTCCATTAAAATCAGAGCCATTTATATTGATTTTAAAGGTTTTCGAAGTCTCAAAATGTGGTTTGTTAATCATTGCAATCCCAATGACTTGTTTAAAGGTCGGATTGTAGCAACCAGATCTTAATTCTCCAATTACATTATTATCTTCGTCTACTAGATCCATTGAGCCATTAACACTAATTTCATTGGCATCAATTTTTACTCCCATAAGTTTTTTTTTAATTCCTTCAGCTTTAATTTTTTTCAGTTTTTCTTTACCTAAGAAATCGACATCACTATCTATATTTACATACTTATCAAAACCACATTCATATGGATTATCTTCATTGTCCATATCATTACCATGTGAAAGTAGACCACTTTCAATACGTTCGATTAAATTAGGACCTCCTGGTTGAACATTAAATTCCTTACCAATTTCAAATAGATGGTCGTATAATTTCAAACCTGATTCATTATGCTCAACATAAATTTCAAAGCCACCTTGTTTAGACCACCCAGACCTTGCAATTAAATGCTTATCACCACCAAATTCAAAATAATCAAAACCAAAAAATTTTAAATTTACAATCTTTTCTCCAAAAACCTTTTCCATTAACTTAAACGACTTTGGACCTTGCACTGCCATGATATCAATATCAGGCTCAACAATTTTAACATCAAAATTTTTTCCAATAGCTAATCCTTTTGCAAACAATATTACATCTGTATCAGCAATAGAAATCCACCATTTATTCTCATTAAACTTCAAAACAACTGGATCATTAATTAAGCCAGCATTATCATCTATAATTGGACAGTAATAACATCTTCCTTCTTTTGATTTTGACAAATCTCTACAAGTCATCAACTGAACTAATTTTGCAGAATCTTTTCCAGTGATTTCAACTTGTCTTTCAGCAGCTACATCCCAAATTTGAACATTTTCTTTTAAGTGATGATAAGAATCTTCCACTGAACCAAATGCTGCTGGGAGCAACATATGATTATAAATACTGTAAGCGGTGACACCCTGTTTTTCAATTCTAGAAGTATAAGGTGTCCCTCTAAGTCTTCTTGATTTAGCTATTAAAAAAGTTTTCATTTTTTTTGAGCATTACTGCCATCTTATTTGATTTTTGTAAAGAAACTATATTAGTTTAATTCTTTAGCTTGTTTTCTAAGCTCAAACTTTTGTATCTTTCCAGTAGATGTTTTTGGTAGAGGAGCAAACACGACTTTCTTAGGAAGTTTAAATCCAGCAAGGGTTTCCCGGCAAAATGTAATAATTTCCTCTTCTGAGCTTGATTTACCTTCGATTAATTCAACAAAAGCACAAGGTGTTTCGCCCCATTTCTCGTCAGGTTTTGCTACAACAGCTGCCAGAGATACGGCGGGATGTTTTGATATGGTATTTTCTATCTCAATAGATGAAATATTTTCCCCACCCGAAATTATAATATCTTTTGATCGGTCTTGAATTTTTATGTAACCACTTGGGTGAGTTACAGCTAAATCCCCAGAATGAAACCAGCCTCCATCCATTGATTTTTCTGTTGCTTCTTTGTCTTTAAAATAACCTTTCATTACAACATTTCCTCTAATCATTATTTCACCCATTGTTTTACCATCATGAGGAACGGGCTTCATGGTTTCAGGGTCCATTACAATAACGCTTTCTGTATTAGGATACCTTACACCTTGTCTTGCTCTAATTTCGTTTTGATTATTTTGATCTAATTCATCCCATTCTTCATTCCATGCACACTGCAAAATATGACCATAGGTTTCCGTAAGACCATAAACATGCATTACTTCAAAGCCTAACTTTTGCATTTTTTCAAAAATTATACTCGGGGGCGGGGCACCTGCTGTTAATACATACACCTTTCTTTTTAATTCTTTTTGCTGATCCTGAGGTGCATTTGCTAACATATTTAAAACTATTGGTGCTCCACCAAAATGAGTAACTTCATACTTATCAATTAATTCAAATATCTTTTTCACATCAATATTTCTCAAACAAATTACTCGCCCATGTATCATGGACATTGTCCAAGGATAGCACCACCCATTACAATGAAACATTGGTACTGTGTATAAAAAATTTAATTGATTAGGCATATTCCATGCAACTGCACTTCCTGTTGCCATTAAATATGATCCTCTATGATGATAAACAACTCCTTTTGGATTACCAGTTGTACCTGAAGTATAACCCAAGGCTATAGCTTGCCACTCATCTTTTGGCATTTTCCATTTAAAATTTTCATCCCCAGTGTTTAAAAATTCTTCATATTCCAAAGATCCAATATTTTTAGAGTCGGTTAAGTTTGCATCTTTATCATCTATATCAATTACAGTAATTTTTGAGTTAACTTCCTCTAAAGCTTTTTTTACCACATCATGAAATTGTCTATCTACAATTAGTACCTTTGCTTCACTGTGATTTAAAATATAACTAATTGTTTTAGAGTCTAATCTTGTATTAATGGCATTAATAACTGCTCCAACCATTGGTATTGAGTAATGAGCTTCAAATATTTCGGGTGTATTAAAAGCTAAAACAGATACCGTATCACCTGTTTTAATTCCTAATTTATCTAATGCACTAGCAAACTTAATACATCTTTTGTAAACTTCACTCCAAGTATATTTTCTACTTTCATATACTACAGCTTCGTAGTTTGGGTAAATATCTTTTGCTCTTTCTAAAAATGATAAAGGAGTTAATGGAACATAATTGGCATCATTTTTATCCAAATTTGTTTCATAAGGGTTCATTCTAATTAAACTTATAATTCATAATATAATTACTTCCAGTAGTTGCAGTAATATAGTTACTATCTATTCTTGGAAGTATTCTATTATAGAAAAAATTAGCAGTTTGAATTTTATCCTCGTAAAAATCTTTGTTACTATCATATTCTTTGAAGCTAACTTCTAAAACTTTTAACCAGGCATGGCCTGTTGCAACTAAGCCTAGAACTTTTAAATAATCATTACATGCTCCACTTGCGTCTTCAGGAGAATTTTTAATTTTTTCTTTTATCCAATCGGTAAACTTGGATAATATTCCTAGATGATAGTGTAATTGTTTTACAAAAGGTTGCGCTCTTTCCTCTTTAATATTAATTTCCTCCTTAACAAGCTTTAAGTATTTATCTATAACATCACCATTTTTATTAATTAATTTCCTGAAAACTAAGTCAGCTGCCTGAACGGAATTTGTACCCTCGTAAATAGGTGTAATTCTATTATCACGATAGAATTGTTCAATTCCCTGGTCTTTTGTAAATCCATATCCTCCATGAATTTGCATTGCTTCACTAGTTATCTCCATTGCATTGTCTGTAAATAGTGATTTAACAACTGGTGTCATTAATGAGACGAGATCAGATGCTTCTTGCTTTATTTTTTCATCTGAATGATTAAGACTTACCTCAATTTGCTGCGACAGCCAGAAGCTTAGTGCTCTTTGTCCCTCAATCATAGACTTCATGTTTAATAAAGATCTTCTAATATCAACATGATCAATAATAAAGTCTGCTCCATTGTTTGACTTAGAGTTATGTGCTTTACCTTGCTTTCTCTCTTTAGCATATGTAAGGGAGTTTTGGTAAGCTATCTCTGAAATACCTAGACCTTGTACACCAACGATTATTCTTTCTAAGTTCATCATAGTAAACATAGAGTTTAAACCTTTATTTTTCGGCCCTATCATATAACCAACTGCTTCATCAAAATTTAAAACACAAGTTGCAGACCCTTTAATGCCCATTTTATTCTCAATAGATCCTGTTGAAACTCCGTTTCTTGGACCAACTGATCCATCTTTGTTTAAAACAAATTTTGGAACTAAAAATAAACTGATACCTTTTGTTCCTGCTGGTGCATCAGTTGATCTGGCTAATACTAAATGAATAATATTTTCTGTTAAATCTTGATCACCTGAAGTAATAAAAATTTTTTGACCACTAATTTTATAAGTTCCATCATTTTGATCTACTGCTTTAGTCTTTAACAGACCTAAGTCTGTTCCGCATACTG